>CAIJTV010001289.1:0-4901 GCA_903823635.1 uncultured Planctomycetaceae bacterium | reverse complement strand
CGATCTGGCCGCTAGCGTTGTCCCACACAACCTGGCTGCCGGTGTCATACGCGATCATCGCCAGCTTCACGGCGGTCGTGGAGTCCACGCCCTGGGCGATGGGACAACCGGGTTGCTGCCGGGTGCGCACGGCATTGAGGAACTCGGCCATGTGTTCGGCGTAGCCCCGCTGGCCGCGCAGCTCTTTGCCTTCGGTTGGGCCGGGAGTTCCTTTCGGACCTTGAAAGACGCTGAACGCTCCGCGGCGCGAGAAAATCATGTAGCCCTCGGTGCCGTAGAAGACGTTGCCGTTGTCAAACCCGTGCAGGCCGTAGGCGGTGAACGGGTAGTTCTCGTAAATCAGCAGACGACCGTCGGGGTACTCGTAGGTGACGTTCATGTTGTCGGGATACTCGCTGGCGTGGCCGTCGAGCAACATGCGGCTGCCGCGTGCGGTGATCTGCTTCGGCAGCGTTGTGATGCCGAGTCCCCAGGCGGCCATATCGAGGTCGTGGATGCCGTCGTCGCCGATCTCGCCGTTGCCGTAGTCCGCGAACATCCGCCAGGTCTGATGCCAGCGATGCGGATTGAACGGTCGGTTGGGAGCCGGGCCGAGCCAGCGGTCGTAATCGGCCCCGCGCGGCGGCGTCCCGTCCGGCAGCGGCTTATCAACCGTACGTGTCTCTGCCGTCCAAGCGCGAGCGACTTTGATCTCTCCGATGACTCCGTCTTTGAGCAGCTTTTCCGCCTTTGCCGTGACTGGGCTGCTTCGCATCTGGCTCCCCTGCTGCACGACTCGGCCAAATTTCTTTGCGGCGGCGATGATCAGCAGCCCTTCGTCAAAGGTGTGCGAAATCGGCTTCTCGATATAGCAGTCCTTCCCTGCTGCCATCGCTCGCAGCGCGATCGGCGCGTGCCAGTGATGCGGCGTAGCAATGATCACAGCATCAACGTCCTTGTCCTCGATGACCTCTTCGTAGAGTGCGGTCCTTTTTGGCGGTTCGGTTTGAAATTCGCGAGTGACGTACTTGTCCATGCGTTCGATCTGAGCCGGATCGACATCACACAGCCAGGCGATCGACACCGCTTCACGACGGTCAACCAGTCCTTGCACGTGAGACGTCATGATCCCGCCGCACCCGATGATCCCCAGCCGAATTTTCTCCCGCTTTTCGTCGGCATAGGCATGCACGCCACCCAGAGACGTGGCTGCCGCCAAAATCGCTGAAGTTTGCGACGCCTGCTGCAGGAACTGACGACGATTGTGGGATGGGTTCATGAGAGTTTTCCCGGTTGTGTTGTGTCGTGGAAAGATCCTGTTTCGTAGCGTGAATCAGTTTACACAGGCGTAAAATCGGAAACCGTGAGATGCGGCAGTCGGCTCTTCAGCGCTTCCACGGCTGCGGAACTCAGTTTCACGTCGGTGATGAGCAGTGTACGCAGCTCACGAAGATCCGCGAGAACCTCCAGCCCGGCGCTCGTGATGCTCGTTCCATAAAGATTGATTGCCCGGAGACGCGGGAATCGTGCGACCGATTTCAAGCCAACGTCGGTGATGGCGCACTTCGCAAGGAATAGATGTTCCAGATTTTCCAGCGTTCCTATCGCGGCAAGCCCCTGATCAGTCACGCGGGTCGCGGCAAGATGCAGTTCCCTGAGACTTGGTACGGATCCCAGATGCCGCAATTCCTCGTCGCCAAACGACGTTCCGGCGACGTCAACGACAACGGCCTGCTGTTGGTCGTCGAAACGAACAAGATCAAGAGCGGCCAGCGCGTCGATCAATGTCCGTTGTTGATGCTGGACGAACAAACTGACGACCCCCGCGAGCGAAACACCGGTTCCATTGATCGCAATTCGCCGCAATTTCCGCAACGACCGCAATTGGAGCAAGCCAGCGTCTGTCACTCGCGTTCCCGTGAGCCCCAGTTCTTCCAGCTCGGTCAGCCCGGACAGGTGCACGAGTCCCGCGTCGGTGATCGGCAGGCCGTTCAGCAGCAGACGACGCAGGGACCGACAATCCGTCAGCGCGGCCAGCCCCTGATCGTCGATGTGCGTCTCGTGCAGCTCGAGTGAGAGCCACTGGCTTCTGTCAGTTCGCCGCTGCAAATCGTCTGCGGCGGAATGCGGCGGCATCACGATTACGGACAAGGCGTCTTCCGAGCCCGTGCCTGAAGTCCGTGTTGAGGCGGGGTGAGGCGCAGACGCAACCGCTTGAGTACGACCACTGATCAATTCCCTGATCGGCTGACCGGCAGGAAGGAGCGGAACGGGTCGCCCCGCATCATCAATAAAGGTCTGCGCGAGATTGATGCCCAGCGAGTCATAGATGGTCGCCAGCAAATCCTGGTAGGTGACGGGGCGGTCCTGCGGAGACTCCCCCAATCGGTTCGTCGAACCCACAACCTGGCCCATGTTCAGTCCGCCGCCATAGAGCAGTGCGCAGCCCGCAGGCCCCCAGTGTTCTCGCCCGGGGCAGCCCTTGTGAACGTGGATTCGCGGCGTCCGGCCGAATTCGCCGACAACGACGAGCAGAACTTCATCGCGCAAACCTCGCTGTTCCAAATCCTCGATCAGTGCACTGACCGACTGGTCGAACTGCGGGCCTCGTTGTCGCATGATTGCAAAGATGTTGCCATGCACGGCATGGTCGTCCCAGCCGATCATCGTGCGATCGTAATCGCCTCGTCCGTCTGGCGCAAAACGCGCGGCCACCACGCTGACTCCCGATTCGACCAGGCGTCGAGCCAGCAGGCATTGTTGGCCGGCCAAATGCAGCCCGTACCGCTGCCGCACTTCGATGGGCTCACGTGAAAGGTCGAAGGCACGGGCCGCCGCTCCGCCTGTGACCAGTTCGAAGGCCTGTTGGCGAAATGCATCAATCGCGCGAAATGAATCTTCGGTCTTCAGAAGTGAACCGTCTGAGCCGCCAAGCCGATCCAGTGCCGCAAGGATCTCGTCCCGCGCTGTCAGCCGTTCCGTGCTGAGCGAAGATTCGAGGTTTTGGATCGTAAAGCCGGGTTTCGCTGGATCACCCGCCACCCGGAACGGCCCGTCCACAGGTCCCAGAAACGCAGGTCCGCCGCGATGGAGTCCCAAGCCAATGTCAATGTACCGAGGCAAATCGGTCGATCGATCGGAAGGGACCTTGCTGCTCGTGTTACCACGCATTCCCCGCGCCAATCGCGGATCGGTCGAAACGCCAATCGCGATTCCTGAGTCCTCAACTCCACTCCGCATCCGGCTAATCACGCTTGCGAGATCGGGATAGCGCGACAATCCGCCGTTCGACTGGTCGTACCAACCAGTCAGGACGTTGTGCGAACCGACAACATGATCAGACGACGGCTGATGCAGCGAGCGAATGACGGCCGTTCGATCCGCCAGTGCGGCAAGACGCGGCAGGACTTCACAATAGGCGACGCCCGGCAGCGATGTCTGGATCGCATTCAATTCGCCGCGATACTCGATCGGAGCATCCGGTTTAGGATCAAACGTTTCGAAATGGCTTGGACCGCCATCCTGCCACAGCAGAATCAGCGACCTCTTCTTGCAGGAAGTTGTCGAAGCCGCCAAGGCCTGCAGATCCACAACCAGCGGTAAGCTGAGCCAGCCAACGCCCTGAGCCACCGAGCGCAGCAAGCCGCGTCGAGTGAGGTCGCTTCCTATGAGGCCCCCTGGTCGAACGCCTGATTGTTCCAAACGATTGGTCTTATGTCGCTTGGCAAACATGGCGTTAAATCCAGAGTGGAAGGCTATCGGGCCGGACAAGATGGTATTTGAACGTCCTTTGCCTTTCAACCGGTGATCGAGGCTTGATGGAACAGCATCGCGAGAACCACCCCGAGTCAATCTCATGACAAGAATTGGGTCGATGATTCACTTTTGTTCAACCTTGCCTGCCACATAATCCCCAATGCGTCTGACTGTTTCACGAGATTCGGGCAACCCCCGAATCTGAAAGACATGCACCATCCCTGGCCAAAGTCACAGAAGGCGGAAAACAGGGGTCATGTCTCTTCTCTTCTCTTCTATTTTTGCTCCTCGACCCGAAGAAAGAGATTCCTTTTTTCTCTTCGGATAAGAGAACCGGGCCAGAGAAGAGAAAGAAGAGAGAGGGGGGGATAAGACCGGCTGGAAGCCTATCCCACGGGTTGACCAGTTAATTCCGGAATGACACGAGCCTTGTAGACATCGGTCAGTCGTTCGTCGCGGCTGTTGTGATTGTAGGTTAGTTGTTCGTGATCAAGCCCCAGTTGGTGCAAAATCGTTGCGTGCAGATCGGCTGTTTGTGTGCGGTTGGTGATGGCTCGATAGCCGAAATCATCGGTCGCTCCGTAAGCCTGCCCGCCGCGAATTCCACCACCGGCAAGCCAGACGCTGAAACCGTAAGGATGATGATCACGTCCCTCAATGCCGGGGACCTTGTTGCCGTCGCGTTGTTCAGCGCCCGGCGTGCGACCAAACTCACCGCCCCACAGGATAAGTGTGGAATCAAGCAGGCCACGTTGTTTAAGGTCGGTCAACAGGCCAGCAATCGGGAGATCGGTTTGTTCGCAACAGCTGCGAGTTCCGGCCACGTTGTTCGCGTGAGTGTCCCATGGCTGCCCGGCCATGAAGATCTGAACAAAACGAACACCTCGCTCCACGAGGCGACGAGCCATCAGACAACGTTTGCCATACGAACGTGTCGTATCCTGATCCAGGCCGTAGAGTTTCTGAATCTCTGCCGTTTCCTGGTTGAGATCGAGCGCATCTGTGGCAGAAAGCTGCATGCGTGCGGCGAGTTCAAAGCTGGCGATGCGGGCATCCAGTTCCAGTTCGCCTGGTCGAGCCTGTTGGTGTCGTGCGTTCAGCCTTCGCAACAATTTCATTCGCCCGTGATCAACTTCAGAGGTTCGCGCTGTTTTCGGTTGAAGATG
>CAIJTV010001288.1:0-6502 GCA_903823635.1 uncultured Planctomycetaceae bacterium | reverse complement strand
CCGGATCGCTGCGAACCGCGTGCAAGAAAAAGAAATCCCACAAGAGCAACCATGCTTATGAAGCCACGACATGAGGCCAGGCGTGAACTGCTCAAACGAAGAGGCGATAACTAAGTGCCATTCGTGATACGCACCGTAGCTGCGCACCAGAAATCTCGTACTGGTCGCAAGACCTTCGTTCAAGTGCTGCCGTCAGTTCGATCGGGCTTGATCGGTTTCCCTCAGTTTCAGCACCCGGTCGACATCGTGATTGACCTGGCGAAAGCGTTCCTCTGAGGATGCATGGGTAAGGTCTTCGTCCCATGTTGGAATCATTCGGCTGATCTCGCTTGCTCGCTCCTTACTCTCCAGGAGGTGAGGTAGGCAGGACTTGACGACATCGAGCATCACGGAAACGGAAACGGATGCGCCGGGGGAAGCTCCCAAAAGAGCGGCGATGGATTTGTCTTTGTTGGTTACGACCTCCGTTCCGTAGTGGACGATACCTGCGGCTCCGTCTTCCTTCTTGATTGCCTGCACACGGATGCCAGCACTCACCAATCGCCAGTCCTCACTCCGGGCATCGGGATAAAAGCCTCGAAGTACTTTCATGCGGGTTGTCATGCTCTGCAGACCTTGCTGAATCAGGTATTTGACCAGTGGTAAGTTGTAGAGCCCCACTTTTGCCAGCGACCCAAGATTGTCGGTCGTGATTGAAGAAAACAGATCGAGCCCACTTCCGGAGTTTCGCAGGAATCGCGTCGTCCAGGCGGCAAAGGGGCCAAAGAGCAGAGATCGCTTACCGTCAAGCACGCGCAGATCGAGATGTGGAACGGCCATTGTTGGCGCTTCCATCTGGGCTTGACCATAGACCTTGGCCTGATGACGGGCAACCACTTCCGGCTTCTCGCAGACAAGCCACTGGCCGCCAATTGGAAATCCGCCGTAGCTTTTTGCCTCGTCGATGCCGGATTTTTGCAGCAAAGACAAGCTGCCACCACCAGCTCCGATAAAGACAAACGAAGCATGGTTATGGAACTTAAGTTCTCTGACCAAATCCTTGACTGTAACATCCCAGCCGTTGGACGTTTTTTTGAGATCGATGACTCGATGCTGTGTGGCGACGCCGCAACCCGGTTGCTGGCCCAGCCAACGGACCAGTTTCCGTGCGAGTGTGCCGAAATTGACGTCGGTCCCTGCTGCTAACCTGGTCGCAGCAACCGGCATGTCAGATCGACCTTCGATCAGGAGAGGAGCCCAGCGTTTGATTTCCTCGGGATCCGTGGAGAATTCCATATCGCGGAAGAAGTGATGCGCCGACATCTCTCTATAGCGAGCTTTTAGAAAATCAACCTGTTCCGCGCCATAGACGAAACTGATGTGAGCGACCTGATTGATGAAGTCGCGAGGGCCGTCGATCATTCCCTCGCGGACCGCGTAGGCCCAGAACTGTTTCGATTGCTCGAACTGCTGGAAAATCTCAATCGCCTTCGTCACGTTGACTGTTCCATCCGCCTCACGGTCGGGCGTGTAACTGAGTTCACAGATGCCCGCATGCCCGGTGCCAGCGTTGTTCCAGCCGTGAGAACTTTCCTGGGAAATTTCGCTGGTCACTTCGTAGAGCTGGATTCTCAGATCAGGCCGGAGCCGCTTGATCATGGCAGCAAGCGTTGCAGACATAATGCCGCTTCCGATCAAAATGACATCGGGATTGTCGATAAGTGTTGAGCCTGGCGATGGTGTCATTTTATTCCGCTTTCGGATCAGACGGTGTTATTGATCTCACTCTCCATTAAGTCGATCAGAACTCGCTGACGACTTCACCGCCATTTCGTGTAATCAGGGAGGGAAAGATCTGTGTTCGCCGGACAGATCGGTCTTTGCTTCGTCAGTGACTTCATATCCGCAAAGATGACCGGGCGGGACGCCTGTCAGTGGCCAGTCATGAACTTCGATTTCGCCATCGCATCTTCGGCCAGCTGGATGTAACGATGTTCGTTGGTTCCCGCAAAGGCTCGCTGATAAATCACGCTCAATGCGGTCCAGGAGAAGGAGTCCTCCGGCGCCAGCTCGCTCACCCGCACAGCATTGGCAACCGCTTTGTCGTGCTGGTTCAGTTTGCCGTACAGAACGGCCAGCGCTGAATAGGCGAGGGCATACGTGTCGTTGCCGGCCAACAATTCGTTGAGCTTCTCAACGGCCGCTTCCGGCTGACCGCTGTCTTTGAGTTTCATCGCTGCGTTGTAAAGTTCAGTTGACGCGGTCAAAGCTTCTGTCCTGATAATTGTGTTGTGGATCAATGTCACTCGGCCAGATCATTCCGTGCTGACGGAATCGTCGATTTTTCTGCTCAAGGCGGCCTGCAGCGTGTGCCAGCACAGCGTGGCGCATTTCACTCGGATCGGAAACTGTTTCACGCCCGAGAGAAATTGCAACTCCCCCAGGTCGACGGGCTCAGCGGCCGACTGCGCGTCGCCCGGACCGTTTCCCATCACCAGATCACGAAATTGCTTCGCCAGGATTTCCGCTTCCGCTCGCGTTTTTCCCAGCAGAGCCTGCGTCATCAGCGATGCGGATGCCGTGGAGATAGCACAGCCAGAACCAGTGAACTTTACTTCCTGAATACGGTCATCGTCGATTTTCAGAGACAGATGGATTCGATCTCCACAACTGCGATTGAAACCGTCGGCACTGTGAGTGGGATTCGCCATCGGTCCAAAGTTGCGAGGGTCCTGCTGATGATCGAGGATCAGGTCTTCATAAATCTCGCGAAATTCTTCGTCCAACATGAGAACACCTTTTTCACTTTCCAAATCACCAGTCGAGCACGCTCAATTCCGTGGGACGTAATCCTCCCGATCAGACATTGTCCAGCCCGTGTTCCGCCAGCAGAATCGTTTCCAGATGCTGTCTCACGGCCGGAATTTCCACACCCCGCACCACATCGTTGGCAAACGCAAAGATTAACATCGTCCGTGCCTGATCTGCAGGAATGCCGCGTGAACGCAGATAGTAAATGGCCTGCTCATCCAGCTCTCCCACCGTGGCTCCATGAGTGCAGCGGACGTCGTCGGCATAGATTTCCAGTTGCGGCTTTGTGTCCACAATCGCATCATCCGACAGCAGCAGCGCCTGATTGCTCTGCTTCGCGTCGGTCTTCTGAGCATCCTGGTGGACGTAAATCTTCCCGTTGAAAACGCCTTTCGAACGGCCGTCCAGAATACCCTTGTAGATTTCAAAGCTTTTGCAATGAGCTCGCGCGTGATCGATTCGCGTGCGACAATCCATGTGCTGATCGCCGGCAGGCATGTAAAGTCCGTTGAGAGTACACTGGGCTCGTTCGCCGTTGAGCATGCAATTCAGTTCATTGCGACTCAGATCACCGCCAAAGGAAAAGTAGTGCGAACTGAAGTGACTACCGGCCTGCTGATAAACCTGAGTCGTCGCCAGGTGCAGGGCGTTAAGCTGCTCATGCTGCAATTTGTGATGATCGAAGTAAGCGGATTCGTGAAGTTCCACTTCCGTCACCGCATTGGTGAAATAGCTGGCTCCCTCCAGTCCTCGATAGCTTTCAATCAGAGTGGCCCGACTGCTCTTTCCGATGGTAATCAAATTCCGCGGATGACTGACTGCCGGTTCGTCCGCGACGGAAAGAAAAATCAGATGAAACGGTCGATCCACGACCATGTTATCCGGCACAACAATGTTGGCTCCATCTTCGACAAATGCCGTGTTCAAGGCGATAAACGCAGAATTCTCGCAGTCAAAATGCTGCCCCACGCGAGACTCGATGGACTGCGGACGTGTGAGAATGGATTGAGCCACGCTTTCCGCGATGACGCCGTTGGGCAATTCATGCAAGTAAGACCATTGAGCAGCATAGCGGCCATTGATAAAGACCAGCCGATGAAACTGCTCATCCAGAATGGCGTCGTTTACCAGGCTCTCGATTCGTGATGCAGGGATCTCAGCCGACTCAGCAATTTTGTAGGTACCCGCAGCAAACGGCGCGATGTTGGTGAAGCGCCAGTCTTCGTCACGAGTTGTCGGGATGCCAAGAGTCGTAAACTGGTTCAGAGCCCGTTCGCTCAGCTCTCGCAGCCATACAGGAAAGGTGTCGCCCCGAGCGTCATTGAGCCGCTGGTACGCATCCTGATAAGCATCTGTTTCGGTGGCAATCATTGTAAGCTCTTTCAAAATCCCGGACATCGCGTGACCCGTGGGCCGCGACCGTCTTGACCGAATTCTCCGGGGCTGGGTGGTCTGTCAACAGTCTTCCCTGAACGTTACACAGCGGCTGCAGATGCGGCTTCCGAATGCGTCTCCAGGAACCCATAGCCCTTGTCTTCCAGTTCGAGAGCCAGAGTTCTGTCACCGGAGCGCACGATGCGTCCTTCAGCCAGCACATGCACCTGGTCAGGCACGATATAATCCAGCAATCGCTGATAATGCGTCACGACAATGATCGCCCTGTCAGGACCACGCAGAGTATTCACTCCGTCGGCCACAATTCGCAGCGCGTCAATGTCCAGGCCCGAATCTGTTTCATCCAGCACAGCCAGCTTTGGCTGCAGCATCGCCATCTGCAGAATCTCGTTACGCTTTTTCTCCCCGCCGGAAAAGCCTTCGTTGACCGAGCGTTCCATCATGCTCTTGTCCATGCCCAGCAACTGCATATTCTCCTTCAGCAGTTTCAGAAAACTGGTCGTGTCGATCAGCGGCTGGCCATGCTGCTTGCGGACTGCATTCATTGCGGCCTTGAGGAAGTATTTGTTACTGACGCCGGGGATCTCGATCGGATACTGGTAGGCCAGAAAGAGTCCTGCGGCGGCACGCTGTTCGATGTTCATTTCGAGCAGATTCTGGCCGTTGTAAAGGATTTCTCCCTGAGTGACTTCATAGTCTTCACGACCGGCCAGTACGTGGGCGAGCGTACTTTTTCCGGAACCGTTCGGTCCCATGATGGCATGCACTTCGCCGACGTTCACCTGCAGATTGATGCCGCGCAGGATGTCCTTGTCTTCGGACTTCGCGTGTAAGTTCTTGATTTCCAGCATGATGATTCTTTCGTAGGAATTGTTCAGGGGGCGGACGAAAAACGAGATGGGCCAGGCGTCAGGCTTTCGCCGTGCGAAAGTCGCTGTTTTATTCTCGCCCAATCTCAGCCAACGCTGCCTTCGAGACTGACGCTCAGCAGCTTTCTCGCTTCAACCGCAAATTCCATCGGGAGCACGTCGTAAACTTCCTTGCAGAAGCCGTTGACGATCATATTGACCGCGTCCTCGGTCTTGAGGCCTCGCTGCCGACAGTAATAGATCTGGTCTTCACCCACCTTGGACGTGGATGCTTCGTGTTCCACTTTGGCCGTCGTATTCCGGACCTGGATATACGGAAACGTGTGAGCTCCGCATCGGTCACCGATCAACAGTGAGTCGCACTGAGAAAAGTTCCGCGCGTTCGTGGCACCCTTCAGAATCTTCACCTGGCCCCGGTAGCTGTTCTGTCCGAATCCAGCCGAGATGCCTTTGGAGATGATCGTGCTTTTCGTATTTTTCCCGATGTGAATCATCTTTGTGCCGGTATCGGCCTGCTGATGATTGGCGGTCACGGCAACGGAATAGAATTCGCCTACAGAATTGTCGCCCTGCAAAATGACACTCGGATACTTCCAGGTGATTGCAGAACCGGTCTCCACCTGCGTCCACGAGATTTTTGAGTTGTCGCCGCGGCAGGCACCACGCTTGGTTACAAAGTTGTAGATTCCTCCCTTGCCGTCCGCGTCACCGGGATACCAGTTCTGGACGGTGGAATACTTGATCTGTGCGTCTTTCATCGCGACGAGCTCCACCACTGCGGCATGCAACTGATTTTCGTCACGCTTTGGAGCTGTGCAGCCTTCCAGATAGCTGACGTAACTGCCTTCCTCGGCAATGATCAGTGTTCGCTCAAACTGCCCGGTGTTCTGCGCGTTGATTCGGAAATACGTTGAAAGTTCCAGCGGGCACCGCACGCCCTTCGGGATGAAGCAGAACGAACCGTCGCTGAAGACGGCTGAGTTCAGTGCGGCGAAGAAGTTGTCCGAATACGGTACGACCGAACCGAGATACTGCTTCACCAGTTCTGGATACTTGTGCACTGCCTCGGAAAACGGACCGAAGATTACGCCATGTTCTTCCAGGGTGGCCTTGTAAGTCGTGGCCACAGACACGCTGTCAAAGACAGCATCGACGGCGACTCCCGCCAGAGCTTTTTGCTCTTCCAGCGGGATCCCCAGCTTCTCGTAAGTCTCCAGCAGGCGCGGGTCGACTTCATCAAGGCTGTTGAGTTTGATCTGCTGCTTCGGCGCAGAATAGTAAATGGAATCCTGATAGCGAATCGGGGGATACTTGACGTTGTGCCATGTGGGCTCCTTCAGGGTCAGCCAGTGCCGGTAAGCTTTCAACCTCCATTCCAGAAGCCAGTCGGGCTCGTTCTTCTTCGACGAAATCAGCCGCACAACGTCTTCGTTCAGGCCAGGGGCAAT
>CAIJTV010001287.1:0-1780 GCA_903823635.1 uncultured Planctomycetaceae bacterium | reverse complement strand
ATGCTCAGTTATCGCCGTTTGCGGCAAAGGCCATCGTCAACGAAATGGCAGTGCAATCGCAAGTTGAAACCCCGTAGATCGCTGAGACTCACGTCCTCAATTGTATAAAACGACTCTGCACTGCATGAAGTTTGTTGAAACACGGTGTGATTTTTGAAAAACACAGGAAATCACCCCGCTATTGCCTGAACGAAATGGACTTTACCTGGTGAACTAAATTGCTTCAGTCAATGCATTAAAAATTTAGTTCTTCGAGGAGTTTAGTGGCAGGCTGTTGATTTGACTGAGTTTCGAAGAAGTTGAGAATAGCGTTCAGAAAGGGGATCTGAGCGTGGACAGTTTGAGGGCACATTACCGGTTGTTGTTGGGGTTGGACAAGTCGTGGGATGTCACGAGTGTTGACCTGAACGTTGGCTCGAAGTCGGTGACGATTGCCCTCGAGTATCGTGGTCGCGGCGGTGTGTGTCCGGAATGCAAGGCGGAATGTGGTCTGAAAGATCATGCTCCAGAGCGGACATGGCGGCATCTCGATACGATGCAGTTTGAGACGATTTTGAAAGCTCGAATTCCGCGAGTGAACTGTTCGAAGTGCGGCGTGAAGACGATTACGGTTTCCTGGGGAGAGAAGCACTCTCGATTCACGTTGATGTTTGAAGCGTTTGCGATTGATGTGCTTCAGTGTGCGGGCAGCGTGAAGGCGGCTGCAGCCCTTCTGGGACTGAGCTGGGATTCGGCTCATGAAATTATGAAGCGAGCCGTCGAGCGTGGTCTTGAAAAGCGAGATTTGGAAGGTATTCGCTACGTCGGCATCGACGAAAAGAGCTTTGGCAAAGGACACGATTACATCTCTGTGATGACCGATCCGAAGGCCTCGCGAGTCATCGAAGTGGCTGAAGGTCGAACACAGGAATCTGCGGGAATTCTCTGGAATTCTTTGACCGACGAACAGAAGTCTCACATTGCGGCAGTCTCGATCGACATGTGGCAAGCGTTCGAAAACAGCGTGGCCAGTCATGCCCCTCAGGCCGAGATCGTGTTCGATCGCTTTCATATTTCGAAGCATCTCAACGAAGGCGTCGACAAGGTGCGGCGTGAAGAACATCGCGAATTGATGAAGGACGGCGATGATCGTCTGAAGGGCATGCGTTATCACTTTCTTTTCAATGCCGAAAAGCTCGATGAAGAACGTCAGGAAGAACTGAATGCTCTGCAGAAACAACAACTGCGAACCAGCCGAGCCTGGGGCATCAAAGATTACTTCCGCTGGTTCTGGGATGAGCCCGATGCAATCGCCGGTCGGGAGTTCTTCGACCACTGGTACAACTGGGCCATTCGCTCACGACTGGAACCAATGAAGAAGGTCGCAAGGATGCTGAAGAACAGACTCGACAAGATCCTCTCATGGTTCCGCCATCGCATCACCAACTCAAACGCAGAAGGTTTCAACAGCCGCATCCAGGCCATCAAGTCCAATGCGAGAGGCTTCAAGTCTTTCCAGAACTATCGTACTCGAATCCTATTCTTCTGCGGAAAACTGTCTCTGAAACCAGCCCTCAGTTGCCACTAAACTCCCGGAAGAACCAATTTTTTCAAGCGCTAACTCCACATCACCTGACTTACACCGGTTGGCCAGGTCTTAATTAAGTCGTAACGTTCCACAACACAAGCCCGACGCGCCAGCGAGTGCGTATTTGCAGCGCGAAGCTCTCATGTCCTCCATTCGATGTCAATGGACGCAAAATCGTATTTGCCGGACGAGGCCGGAGAGGTGACATCGCCT
>CAIJTV010001286.1:0-5378 GCA_903823635.1 uncultured Planctomycetaceae bacterium | reverse complement strand
TGTGATGTACTGCCGATTGCCGCCGAAGTCGGCGAAGCCAACGGTCTTCTCATCAACCTTTCGAAGAAACCCCGGGGAGCCGCCGCGGTACTGGATATAAGGCTGGCCCTCTGCGTTTGCCGTTCCCAGATAGAACATATCCAGGTCGGCAAAGAAGGCTTCCAGTTCCGGGGTCACTTCTGTTTCCCAGCTTCCTCCTGTTTCCATGCGGGCGTAGCTGGAGCGAGAGCCTTTGTCCGTCTGAATCCCTTTGACGGCGGGGGTGAAAGCGATGTCACTGGAGAACTGACGCATGGAAAAAACTCCCTGATTGGCTGGTATCCTGAGTTTGCTTCGCTGACGATCGTGTATGTCATGCGGGTGTTATCTGAGGCCGGGGATTCCTGCATCGTCCGCAGGTCTTGGACCGGGAGCGGGCCAGTGAAATTTGCGTTCTTCGACGTCGATCGCGACCTCGTTGATGCTCGCCTCCCGACGTCGCATCAGCCCCTCATCGTCAAACTCCCAAAGTTCATTGCCGTAAGCCCGAAACCATTGGCCGTTGGCGTCGTGGTACTCGTACTGGAAACGAACTGCGATCCGGTTGTCGTTGAAGCTCCACAGTGACTTGGTCAGGCGATAGTCGAGTTCTCGCTCCCACTTGGCTGTCAGGAGTTGTCGAATCTGATCCCGCCCCTGAAGAAACCGATCGCGATTTCTCCACTCGGAATCTTCGGAGTAGGCCATCGCCACTCGCTGCGGATCGCGACTGTTCCACGCATCCTCAGCAGCTCGGACCTTGGCTATAGCGGTCTCAAATGTGAATGGCGGTCGAATCACGTTCATGGTAGTGCTCTTGAAACTGACTGAGATCGAGGAAGACCGGATGCCCGAAAATGCTCAGACATCCGATCGAAGGTCCGTGCGATTAATGGGTGGCACAAGCTTCTGTGCCACACGCTGAAGTCGCGCGAGCTTCGATGGGCTCGGCCTTCGGAATATCGAGATCCGTATCGGCCACGTTGTTAAGGAAATTTGTGAAGCAGCCGAGCACCACGCTGGCGACAATCTCTACAATCTCGGCATCACCAAAGCCCGCATCCCGCACGGCAGCAAGTTGCTTCTCACTGACCTTGCCTCGACTTTCCAGCACATCATTGGCGAACGCCAAAGCGGCTTTCGTGTGGCGGTCTTCGGACTGGCCCGTGCGACCGGCAAGAATGTCGTCGGTAGACAGCCCCGCCGACGGAGCGATCGCGCTCAGGATCGATGTGCAGTAACTACAGGAATTCGTTTCGCTGGTTGTGAGCTTCAATTGGTTGTGCAGCTTCTTATCGATTTTGGTGTGGCCCATCGCTGTGCTAAAGACAAGGAAGCTTTCGAGCACCGCGGGCGAGTTCGCCATGACCCTCGCGGTGTTGGGAACCATGCCGAAAGCTTGCTGCACAGTGTCGAGCAGTTCTTTCGTGCGACCAATGGCGACTTTCGGATCGACAGAATTGAGACGTTGCATTGTTTTCTCCAGAGTTATTCAGGGACAATTAAAATGTGATGTGCCGAGCAACATACTCGGCACAGCGTTATCCGATTCAGTGAGCACAGACAGCTCTTTGTGGTGCCGTTGCAAGTGGTCTTGCCAGGACTACCTGACAGGTTGCTTGTCGAGGAAATCACGGATCCGTGCAGCGATTTCCGCTCCGTCTTCTTCGAGGGCAAAGTGCCCCGTATCGAGAAGGTGAAACTCCAGATTCTTCAGGTCACGCTTGTACGGAAACGCACCAGCGGCAGGAAAGATCGGGTCGTTCTTACCCCAAACAATCAACGTGGGTGGCTGGTGCTCGCGGAGATAGGCCTGCCACTGTGGATACAACGGCGGATTACTGCCGTAGCTGTAGAACAGAGCCAGTTGGATCTCCTGATTACCGGGGCGATCCAGAAGCGGTTGCACGTGCCCCCAGGTGTCGGGGCTGATACTTTCCACATTTCGGACACCAGAAGTGTACTGCCACTTCGTCGCGTCCACGGTCAGCAGAGATCGCAGTCCATCTCCCTTCTCCTTGCTTCGGTCAGCCCAGTACGCCTTGATGGGTTTCCAGAAGTTGTTGTCGAGCCCCTCGTCATAGGCGTTCCCGTTCTGCACGATCAGCGATCGAACTCGTTCCGGGTGTTTCACGGCGAGACGAAACCCCACCGGAGCACCGTAGTCCATCAGATAGATCGAATACTCTGTCAGTCCGACTTTCTCGGTGAACTTCTCGATCACGTTCGCGAGGTTGTCAAAGGTGTAGTCGAATTCATCGACCGAAGGAGCCGAACTATTGCCGAAGCCAGGGTAATCCGGCGCGACAACGTGATACTTCTCCGCCAAAGCCGGAATCAGATTCCGAAACATGTGGGATGATGTCGGAAAGCCGTGCAACAACAGCACGGGCGGTGCGTCCTTTGGACCGGCCTCGCGGTAGAAGATATCGAGGTTGTCGATCTTGATCGTGCGGTGCAACACGTTCGTCGCCGGAGTTTGCGGCTCATCGGCTTTGACCGACACAGCACTCGCGATGACCGTGGTCAGCGTCATCGCGACAGCGGAACGATGGAATAGATTCATGGATTCACTCCCAAATGGTAAAGGTTGTTTTTTGCTTGAAGCGATGCTCAGCAAACAAAGCTTTGCAGACGCTTAGCGAGTCTCATCGCAGCCGGGGATGGTTGCACAAACGTCGTGGTGATCGACGAGCGGTTCGGCTCTGGGGAAATCGATGTCCGTATCGGCCACGTGATTGAAATAGTTGGTGAAGATATTGAGCGCGACGTTGGCGACGACTTCGGCGATTGCGGCATCATCCAGACCTGCGACGCGAGCATCAGCCAGATCCGCATCGGTCACTCGCCCTTGTTTCGCCACCACCTGCCCGGCAAACTGAACAATCGCGGCGGACTTCGAATCGACGGATGTGCCACGGCGGCTGTCCAGAATCTGATCAGCTGTTAGTCCAACCATCTTGCCGATTGTTGAATGTGCAGCGAGGCAATAGTCGCAGCCGTTCGCCTGACCCACTGCCAGTGCGATCCGCTCGCGATCTTTGGCTGACAGTGATCCTTTCCCCAACGCACCGCTGAGCGACAGATAACCGTCCAGGGCCGCTGGAGCGTTCGCCATGGCTCGGGTCATGTTGGGAACCAATCCCAGCTTGCTCTTCACGGCATCGAGCAGCTCCCGGGCTTTTCCAGTGGCTGATTCAGGAACGATTTGAGAGATTCGTGACATGTTCAATACCTTTCGAGAACTTTTTTCGTCGGACCTTTTTTGCCAGCCAAGAAGTTCAGCAGGCGATGATTCAATACAAATCACGTTCCGTGCCAAATCGACCTATTTGACACAAACCACTGTCACAATTGAACTTGCGACGAATAAAACTGCCCAGACGGAACAACGAGTTTTCGTTGTTCAACGAAATCACGTTGATGATTCACGAAAACTCGTCATGATGTCCGCATGTCAAACTCGCTGAACGACTCCGGAATCGTTGGTAACCCAAAGCAACTCCTGCTCGAGCTCGCCTCCCTTCACCAATTCGCAGAGCTTTTTCCTCTGGCTGTCCAGCGATTGGCGGAAGCATCGCCTGTGGCTCTTGTCCGCATCTGGATCACTAAGCCGCCTCTGCCCGGCGACTGTTCGAGTTGCCGTTTCGCGAATGAGTGCTCGAACCGAGAACGATGTCTGCACCTCGTGGCGAGCTCCGGCCGTTCGCTGAACAACAGCGAGGAGAACTGGCAACAAGTCAACGGAGCCTTTCGTCGTTTCCCCATCGGCGTGCGCAAGGTCGGGAAGATCGCGGCCACGGGGCAGTCACTGGAAGTCGCGAATGTGGAACAGGACCACGCGTGGGTTGCGGAGCCGGGCTGGATCGCGGCCGAGCGGATCACATCGTTCGTTGGTCATCCCCTGATGCATCGAGGTGAAGTGCTGGGCGTGCTGGGACTCTTCGCGCGGAACCTACCGAGCGAATCCTGTTTCGAGTGGCTGCGGATGATTGCCAATCATCTCGCCGCCGCCATCGCCAACGCGAGTGCGATGGAAGAGATTGATTCACTGAGAAAGCGGCTCGAACAGGAAAACGAATACCTCCGTGAAGAAGTGCAGCAGGCAGCCGTGTTTGGCGACTTGCTCGGACAGGCTCCCGCGCTCCAGGCGGTGACTCATCAAATCGAACTCGTCGCGCCAACCAATGCCGCCGTTTTGATCCTGGGCGAGAGCGGCACAGGAAAAGAAGTCGTCGCCCGTGAGATACACCGTCACAGCCGTCGAGCCGAGCAGCCATTGATCAAAGTCAACTGCGCGGCAATTCCTCGAGAACTTTACGAGAGCGAATTCTTCGGGCACGCCAAAGGCGCATTCACGGGAGCGTTGCGGGATCGCGCTGGTCGATTCGAACTGGCTGACGGAGGCACGTTATTCCTGGACGAGATCGGCGAGATCCCGCTGGACCTGCAGGCCAAGCTACTGCGAGTTCTTCAGGAGGGCGAAATTGAACGGATCGGCGAGGAACGAACTCGAAGAATCGACGTGCGTATCATCGCGGCAACCAATCGGAACCTGCGAGCAGAATCGGAGGCGGGGCGTTTTCGACAGGATCTTTTTTATCGTCTGAGCGTGTTCCCGATGGAACTGCCGCCATTGCGAAAGCGAGTCGAAGATATCCCCTTGCTGGCCGAGCATTTCCTAACACGGTTTGCCCGACAATTGGGCCGCCCGCGTCCGCGACTGACATTGGCCAACATCCAGCAGCTTCAGCGCTACGACTGGCCCGGGAACGTTCGCGAACTTCAGCATACTCTGGAACGAGCGTGCATCGTTGCTGCTGACGGACGCCTTCGATTCGATTTCCCAGCGACGTCCTCGAAGCCGAAAACCGAGCGTTCCGAGGCTTCGACACCTCAACGCATCCTGACCGACGATGAACTGCGAGCCTTCGAAGCCGAAAACATCCGAGCCGCGCTGTCACAATGCCACGGCAAGGTCTACGGGCCAAACGGGGCCGCAGCGTTGCTGGGAGTAAAACCGACAACACTCAACTCCCGGATTAAGGCCCTCAACATCAGGGACACATGAGCATTTGTTAGCACTATTGCCGCAACGAACGAGCCATCTCATTCGCCCGCAACAAACAGCGGGAACGCCTCACTGCTGAAAGGAAGCGGGCTGCATTCTAACTCTGTAACTGCTTCCAGAGTATTGCGTTACGGAGTACCCACGGGACTCGATTCCGTTCCACCAGCTCATCTGGACGAAGTTCTTTTTGCCGTGAACCTCTGCTGCAAAAGAAACAAGCCCTTTCAGCATGCCTGCCGAAGGGCTTGTTGTATCATCGAGTCGGGAATACAGGATTTGAACCTGCGAC
>CAIJTV010001285.1:0-5092 GCA_903823635.1 uncultured Planctomycetaceae bacterium | reverse complement strand
TGGTGGAATGAATCGGGACATCTTGTGGTGGGTCTCGGGCTCAATGCGAGCGATCAGATTATTGCGACGGCATCGGGTAAGACGGAGAACATCACGAAAAATCCACTTTGGGCCAAACTCAGATCTCATGACGGATACACTGTGGACAGCTTTGCCTGGCTGGACAGCGGCCGCCTGCTGGATCAGTTTGGTGACTTCAGCATGCCGCCCACACCGTCGGGCGAGGTGATGACGATTCGTGAGTTCGCGGAATTGCTGGGACTCCACAATATTCGTGAACTAACAATGCAGACAGGATATCAGGGACTGCAGACTTGGCAGGACGTGCGGCTTAATGCAGAGGGACCGCTCACGGGGCTCGCGGCTTTGCTGAAGCAAAGAAACCTCTCGCTGAATGAACTGCCACCGATGCCCAAAGCCACTTCTGGTTTTGCAGCAGCTACGTTTGATCTGGGCGGCTCGATCGATACCGTCCTCGGAACAGTCCGCAGCCTGATGCAGAAACTGGAACCTAAGGCAGAAGCAGAACTGGACGAAGGTCTGGCGAAAATCACTGAAGTCTTCGGTGGAGATCCTCGCAAAGAACTGATCGATGGACTTGGAGACGTCTGGTGCATCTATGCAGATCCGGCGGCTCTGCCAATTCCGATCGGGTTTTCGCCGGTTGCAGCGGTCAGCGTCAAAGACAAAGCGATTCTGACAGAGGGGATTGGCCGTTTGCTGGACCTGATTGAGCAGCAAGCTGGAAATCAGGAGTTCAGTATTCGTCGAACCAACAAGGATGGACGAGAGTACTTTTCGTTTAATCTTCCTGGCATGCCAGTCGTCCCGACCATTATGGTGACCGATAAGTGGCTGGTTGCGAGTGTTACTCCGGGATCGGCCCAGTCGCTGGCTCAAAGAGAAACCGGAAAGCTTCCTTCATGGAAACCCGATGCGAATGTGACGGCGGCACTGGCTGAACTCCCCGGCGAGTATTCCTCAATCACAATTTCCGATCCAGCACCTTCTTATCAGCAACTTCTGCAACTGGCTCCAATGGGGTTTAGTCTGCTGGAGCAGAACGTGTTGCCACAGATTGCCGGAGGAACACTGGAAATGCCATTCGGGCTGGAAGACCTGCCAGCCGTCGAGATGGTCACTGAGCCCATGTTTCCTAACGTAACCGTGGGGTATGCAACAGAGCAGGGACTTGGGTCAACCACACGACAATCAGTTCCAGCAAATCCAATGGGGAACATGTCGGCCAGTGTTGGCGTACCGGTAATGATTGCCCTGTTGCTGCCCGCTGTTCAGCAGGCCCGAGAGGCGGCTCGGAGGACGCAGTCGAAGAATAATCTCAAGCAGCTTGGACTGGCGATGCACAACTATCACGACACCTTCAACGAGTTTCCTCGAGGCACAGTCGAGAACGATGATCTTGAACCGGATGAACGGCTGAGCTGGGCTTATTCCATTCTGCCGTACATCGAACAGCAGGCCTTGCATGAGTCGATCGATGGTGAAGCTGGATGGGAGGCAGAAGAGAATTCACAAGCCGTCATGATGGCGGTGCCGGCGTTTCAGAATCCCAGCCAGCCTGGTGCACGAGCAAATCCCTCTGCGGGTGATTACGTGGCCATGGCTGGAGTTGGTGAGGATGCAGCGACACTGGAAAATGATGATCCGCGCGCAGGTATCTTTGGATACAATCGTGTGTGTCGCTTTAGAGACATTACTGACGGCACATCGAATACCATCATGATTACGGATGCCTCAGAGCCCAACGCGTCTTATCTGGCTGGTGGTCGAGCAACGATCAGAGGCTTCAGTCAGTCGCCTTATCTGAATGGTCCGGATGGAATTGGTTCGCCTCATACGGGAGTCGTGCAAATGGTGCTGGCCGACGGATCCGTGCGAGCTGTTTCGGTAAATGTCGATGAGACACTTCTGGAAGCTCTGGCGACCAAAGCTGGTGCAGAGGATGTGGGAGAATTCTGACTTCCGCATTGGGGATGTTTACTTCGCTGTAAATACGTTCCCTGAATTTTGTTCGGCATAGTAAACAGAAAAGCCCGGCCGCTTCTTACGAAGACAGGCCGGGCTTTTCGTTCAGGGACCACAAAAGATTAATCATTGCCGACTGCAGATATCAAGCAGGCTGCATCGCGCTGATGACATCCCGCAATCGACCTCGAGCCGTGTGCAATCGCCGCTTGATTGTCCCGATCGGGCTTTCAAACTGCTCGCTCATCTCCTTCAAAGAAGAGCCTTCGAAGTAGAACGCCCACAAAGTTTCCCGATCCAATCGGCCAAGCTGGCTCAATCCTTCGCGAACCTGAGCAATGTTTTCCTGTCGAATCATTGCTGCGAACGGAGTGTCTTCGCATTCCTGAGCAGAATCGAAAGACTCAGGTTCAACGCAGGTTTCGTTGGGTCGCCGGACAGCTCGATTGATAGACAATCGAACGGCGATCTGGCACAACCAGCCGCCGAATCGTTCAGCATCCTGAAGCTGAGGCAACTTCCGGAAGGCTCGCAGGAAGACTTCCTGAACGACTTCATCAGCTTCCGCCGTGTTTCGCAATCGCTGCATGACGATCCCGAAGATCCGGGATTCGAACAACGTCACGAGATCGCCAAAAGCATCCCGGTCGCCGGACTGGGCTTGCAAAACAATGGGAGTCAAAGAATCAGTTATCAAAGTAGAAGTAGTCATTATCGTCAGACTCCAGTCTGAAAAATCACGAGCACTGCATCCGGGGAGTTTGCCAGTGGCAGGAACGGATGGGCCATGAAGGAGATTCGCAGGAACAGCCGTGAGTGCGAGGTGGAAAGACGCTGGGAAAACAGCGACAGCCTCGGAAACTCACACGAAGAACATGGGTGACACAACGTGTGCGACCCATTTCGAGCGGTTCGAGCGGAAGAAGATCTGATTTCGTCCGAAGACGGGGAGCATGTTTCTTTGCACGGAATTCATTAAGGCCGAGTGTTCGCGGGAACCATCCCTTGAACATCATCTCAATCAAGGCCGTGCATCGAATCTGCTCTTCAGCTTCTGCCGCTGGTACCGGTCAGACAACCCGAACCCAGATGGAGGGTTCGATTCAAGTTCGAGAGTAATCTCGAACTGAGGCGACTTAGCGAATTCTGGCAGCGTTTGGAGAGTCCTCCACAACACTGCTTACTATCGCCGGCCGGTTGTCCTGGCAGATAACGCCAGCGCATCGAGCGCATTATGCGTTCCTGTTTCGGTACCTCTGCAAATACCACGGGGGAGGCAGCACCGACGAACAGTCCGGCAATCACATGGGCCGCGACGGCCTCTGTAGATGCAACCAGAGCATGAATCGTTGTGTTGAGCAGCATTGTTCTGCCTCCAAATTTGTCCCGCGTTTGTGACTTTTTGTCACAGAAATTGCGAGTCACTGATGAATGCCGCACGTCGGCGGCAAGAATTGGCGTCGGAAACGACTGTGTTCCCGACAAGTTCGGTCATCTAAAAAAGTGTTCAGTTGAAGATACACCCCGAGCACCGACGGACACTGTCCGATGCCCCTCAGACGCAGGATCGTCTCAATAGGTTCGCAAAGAGTATCCTGAAATTCAAAAAATCTCTCCGGAATTCTTAAAACACTGGTTTTTATGCGAGACCTTTTGTTTGAGAGTGAGACCCCTTCTTTGAGAGTTTGATGCCGTCAGCCACGAGGCCCTGCTGAACATGAGCCACTAAATGACCGTTTTTCAGTCACAATAGAGAGAGTAGGGCAGCTTTGCCTCATTCGTTGACCTGGCAGATCAGAAGCTTTGTACGCCGGCAGCACCATCTTGATTCATAATGGCACAACTTTGGGCAGCAAAGTCCTTGCCTGATGCAAAAGACGCTGTCGATACCCACGAAACCCCCCCGGAATGAGTTTTAACCACATCGTGTGGGCTCAGGGATTGAAGGTTGCAGGAAGTGTCGAACGCAGTGACTCCGACGCTGCCTGCTCACAAGTTGACCAAGTTCGAAGGGCTCAAGGCATTCGGGAGGAATGCGAGGCCTGAGAATTCATGGATGAACGCGAGGGATTGAAAATGGTCCGACGATCATGGAAGTCGCTCATCGCGAGTATGGCACTTGTTGGTGGAATCGCGGTAAGCAATACCGCATTCGCTGACGGGGGCTGCACTCCAGGATGCGGAGACTGTCAAAACTGCGAACAGATTTTTGCCGACGCTGGTCAGAAACTGACCGATCAGTTGGCTTCAATGAGCTGCTGCAATGACAGCGCAAGCTGCTGTGCACCAGCCTCCGTCTGTGATGACGGATGTGCAGATCCACTTTCCGATGTCTGCGGCGAAGGCTGTGGAGACGGTTGCGGCGAAGGCTGTGATCTCTTCGGCGAGTCAGGCAGCGGGATCGAGTTCGGTGGCTGGACTCAGTTCGGCTACCAGGACGGACCGGACGGTGCCTTCACCGGTAACGGCCAGTTCAACGATGTTCGATTCGGTGCTGGTTCAAACCCACGTGGCAACGAATGGAACAAGCTCAACCTCAACCAGCAGGGCTTGTACCTGAACAAGACTGCTGACGGCAGCAACGGCGTCGGTCTTGGCTTCCGAGCTGAAATGATCTACGGTGTTGACGGTAATGAAGCTCAGTCATTCGGCAACAACGCAGGACGATTCGACTACCTCAACGGTTGGGACCACGGCACATACGAGTGGGCTCTGCCACAGTTGTATGCCGAAGTTGCCACAGGTGACTTGTCAGTGAAACTGGGTCACTTCTACACGCCAGTTGGCTACGAAGTGATTCCTTCTGGCGGCAACTTCTTCCTCAGCCGTCAGTTGACCTTCTACAACAGCGAACCGTTTACTCATACCGGTGCTCTGGGTACCTATTCTGCTGGAGATAACCTGCAGGTTTTGGGTGGATGGACACTGGGTATGGACACTGGGTTTGACCGCTTCCAGGGCGGTAGCTCATGGCTGGGTGGTTTCATTTACACGTTGTCAGAGTCGACCACCTTCACCTACCTGTCGACCGTTGGTAACTTCGGTCTGCGTGGCGACGGAGCGATCAACAGCTTCATCCTGTCACAGAACTGGGATGACAACTGGC
>CAIJTV010001284.1:0-5205 GCA_903823635.1 uncultured Planctomycetaceae bacterium | reverse complement strand
GTTCTATTCGGCGGTTCAGCGGCTTCACTGGTTTTGTAATCCAGCACACGCCATTCGCCACTGGGTTCATGACGATCGATCCTGTCAACTCGCCCAATCAGATTGACAGGGCGTCCATTCACGTCGGAGAAGTCATCGCAAATAAGATCCCGTTCAGTGTACGCGATATGCCAGCCTTCCCTCAGGCTTTCAACCTGCCATCGAGCAAATGCGATCAACCGACTTTCCAGCATCTTGAGCTGAACACTCACGGTTGCCGATCGAGACCTGCCAAAGCGTCCGAGCGATTCACGATGCAGCTCCTGCAACAGATATGTCTCAATCGCTTCGGTGCTGAGAGATTCACGAAAATCAGACTCCCCAAAACTCTTCAGTACATCATGCATCAGACTTCCAAACGCGGGTGCGTTGAGTTCTCTGACGTCGTCTTCGATGGATCGCAGTCTTAATTCACGACGCAGAAAATATCGATACGGACATTGCAGGTATTCTCGAAACGCAGTGACGGGGATTTCCGTCGGGGCAGCTGGCACATCAACAGGCTGCGGCACGATGAACCCACTCAGGCGAGGCATTGAGTCTGCAGAGTTCTCGACAACAGTCTCCGCTGTGGAGGTATTCTCGGCCACATAATCCGGGTCGTAGAATCGCCGAACTCGCTCGGGAATCGAACGAGGATCCGCGGCAAACCACAAGCGACTGGGCGACAACGGATTGCCCTGCACATCGGTCCGACCTTTGATCAGCACAACCATGCGGCGACTGCGAAGGATCGACGTCATCGCATAAGCATCACGAGCATAGCGGCGGCGATTATCTGTCAGTTCCAATCGTGTTCGCAGGCTGTTGGGCATAAACGCGTCGGAGTTCATCGACTCCGGAACTTTGCCTTCATTAAAGCCCGTCAGAATAAGAACCGGACTGTCATCGAGCGTCAGCTCCAGCCACCCCAGCAGTTCGACCGCATTCTTGTCGGCTTCGGGCGGGATCGCGTCGTCAGCAATCTGCTTCAACAACAATTGCAGAGACTGACTGGCCGAACACAAGGGCAGGGCGGCCGAAGGAATTCTTTGCAATTGTTCATTTAGATCCTGCAGCTTTGTCACACATTCGACGATGCCTCGATCCGCAGCCGATTCGCTGTGCAGTTCGCGATCGCCGTAGATCGTCGCGAGAACTCGCACGGCCCCTTCGGCCCACTCAGATAATGGCCGACGCTGTTCAAGTTGCTGAGTCAATGACGATTCTGAGGCATCAGCCAATTCATCAAGCGTTCTTTGCCGCGACTTGCGGACTGGCTTTGCTTTTTGAGGTTTCAGCTTTCCGACTGCGGAACCAGAGTATTCGGCGGAATAAGCATCAGCCACCAGACAACGGAGCAGGGCTTCAACTGAGCGACAAACTTCGGCGACCAGAATCCTGCGAGGAGCCTTCCCCAGCATTTCGCCGGGAGTCACCTGAAGATGATCAATCATGTACTGATCAAGCTCGCTGAGCCAGATATCGCATTTCGCAAGAGCATCGTCATCGTTGAGTGTGTTGGAAAGATTCTGAGTGATCCATTCGTTCACATCCGGATGTCGCACCAGATCGCTCAGCGTCGCAAAGTCGGCCGGCATGTCATCTCGTGCAGAGGCGATGTGCAGAGCAAGAGACTGCAGAAGTCGAAACGGGCGAGTTTCCGAGACATACATTCCAACCGGCCATTGTCCCATGATTCCAGCATCAGCCATGGACTGCAACAGAGTCGGGACCATCGTGTCATCAGCAACACCGATCGTGATGTCATCGGCTCGATAGATACCGTTATGCGACGCCAACTCTGCCATTGCCGCCTGAGCCTGCTCGGCCGGCGATCCCGTGATGCGGGTCGTTTCAATCTTGATATCGAGCTGACGGTTCTCCCAGACATCAGCTTTCACACATCCGTATTCATCGAAATCATCCTGCTCTGATTCGGCCGCATGAATCAATGAGGTGACTCGATCGGCGACCTGATCGAGCATTTGCCGAATGATGCGATTCATGTCGACAGTACCGATCAGAATGATGTCGCAATCTGTCTGACACTCATTCATCTGCACCGCAATCAATCGCGCGGCTTGAGGATCCCAGAGCTGCAGATCATCCATCTGAACAAGGTATTCTGACTGAATTCGTCGCAGGGCTTTCCAGCGTTCGGCTTCTTCCATGTCGCCAGACTGAGCCAGTTTCTCGTGGACTTCATCGAATTCCAGTCCTTCTGCCGCCAGTTCGTTGTGTTGCTTTCGCAATGACTCACACAGTGCCATCCATGCGGGAACAGAATCTTCATCCGGACGATGCGGAAGGGCCGCGCGGATTTCTCGCTGCGGCACTGCATAGAGAGCCTTGCGCCAGACCAACAACTGAGTCAGATCGTCAGCGAGTTGTTGCTTCTGCGGATATAGCATTTCCGGGAATCGAGTGAACGTCACCATTCTCGGCGGAATCAACGCCGGCCATTTCGCGCCGGCTCGCTGCACCAGAAGTTCCAGCATTCGACGAGCCGCCCGGCGTCCGGGAAATACCAGGATCACTTTCGACAGATCCAACTGATCTCCCTTGGCATATCGGGAAATCAGATAATCCACGGCGTTGAGCAACGCAGGCTTGGAGGGATCAAGAAAATGGCGAGTGATGGGCATTCGATGCTTCAGAGAAATCAACAGGACGGAATAGGGAACCACTGCTACGTCAACACTTGAAACAGGGCTCCCGGCATTGGCCGCTGGGCGCCAGCCCACGGTTCAAAACCGGGCACTAGCGGGTTGTTGATTTAGCCTGCCTCAGGGGCCTGCGGGCTTCTGCACCAGTGAAATTCGTTAGTTCTTTACTGGTGTGAAAGCCGTTAAACCACCGACGCAGGGTCGGTGGCGATTAAATCAATAGACTGCTAACGCCGTTCATTTCTTATCGAGCGCAAAGCGACCGTGCTCAGCCGCCATCATCAGCAACAGATAATCCAAGCGAGCAGCGTTTGCGATCTTGGAAAAGTTGATGCCGTCCATTGTGTCTGTCGTCTTGTGATAATGAGGATTGAAACCTCCGAAGAGGAATGTCACCGGAATCCCCTTCTCCGAGAACGAAGCATGGTCGCTGCGTCCGTCGACTCGATTTTCTTCATCGTACTCGAAGACAAATCCAACGGACTTGTTAGCCGTCTCCACCATCGCATGCATCTCAGCCGAATGATCCTTGCTACCGACAAGATGAATGGTATTCGCATTGTCTGATGCCGGCTCCGAAGAGGACTCTTCGTTACGACCAATCATGTCGATGTTCAGCATGCAGACCATGTCGCTCAATGGTTTCAATGGATGAGCTACATAATGTTTGGAGCCCAGCAGTCCACGTTCTTCGGCACAGAAGGCCATCAACAGTACACTTCGCTTTGGCTTGATGGGATTCGCGTGAATCGCTTTGGCCACTTGCAGAATCGCCGCGGAGCCTGAACCATTGTCGTCAGCCCCCGGGAACAATTCACCACGCTGGACTCCCAGATGATCCAGATGAGCGCCGACGCAGATGTATTCTTGCCGCAATGTCTCATCGGAGCCGGGATACCAGCCAACGACATTGGGCACATCAATCGCTTCTCGATCGATCACAAGTCGCGACTTCACTGTTTGCGAAGACGTAACGATCAGGTTTCGTGCCGAAGCTGCATCGCCAAAGAATGACGCGTTGAGACCGCATTTCCCGGCCAATTGATTTGCTGCCGTCGCGGTAACCATCGCGACTGGAATCGTACTGGGAGTTTGCTCCGATTGATTCACTGCTTCGTTGCGAACGCGAGCTTCATCCGCCACGATCAAGACACAGGCCGGACGAGACTTCAGAATAAAATCATCATTCCAACTGATCCGCCCCTCAGCCTGAATAATCAGGAGTCGGCCCTCCATTGAACCGTCAACCGGCGCAGGTCGATCCTTCGTGACGGTGGCCAATGTGACTGGCAGATCGCCTTCGTAAGTTCCCGTGAAGTCACTGATACCCAGCGACTTCCCGGCAATGGCGTCTTCATCACCGACGCGAAAATAGCACTGGTCAGGCTGCGTCGACAATTTGATGAAGGGAACACCCTGATACCAGGATCCGTCTGGCCCGCCGGGCTGGAACCCGTAGGACTCCAGTTTTGAAACGAACCAGGCAGCAGCCTTGAAGTAGCCTTCCTGCCCCGTACCTCGCCCCGACATGTCCCCTTCGACCAAAGTGGACAGCAGTTCCTCAGATTCTTTTTCCGTAATGCTCTCAAAACCGGCGCGAAAGCTGTCGGGCACTGGAGCCGTCGTCGAATACGGGCCATCCGCAACCAAAGCCGAGACGGAAGCAACGCATAACACTGCAGCGCAGAGGAGAAAATGACGGCAGGCAACGATCACAGACGCGGCTTTCTATCAAACAGGAAGAACTTCCGAGGCGTGCAGCAGGAGGTTGTTTCCAGCCTTTTAACGCCAACAATCCCTATTCACCAGCGAACTGGCACAGACTTCCCAGACCTCTGCCTAATGAGTTTTCGGGTGAAAACTCCGGGGAAAACGGAGTTCTCCAGATCCGACAATACACGCCTGCGTTTGCATCGGTTATCTTTCCCCGCTTGTTTCCAGCCGATGGATGTGGTCGCATAAACTGTGCGGCCAGAATTTGCTCCACAACATGGACCGAGCCTGCCTCTGCACGCGGTCTGTGGCACTTTGAACGCATTTTTATGGAATTCGCGAGTCATCTCGCGATCTGCCCTTATGGAAAATCGCCGACTTTTCTCGTTCCTGCTGACCTCAATGGCCTTCCTCTGGCTGTGGACCGCCGTCGTACAGCCGAAGTTTTTTCCAATCCCCGTGAAGAAACCCGCCGCACCCATTGTCGCCGATGAAGCCGATTCTGGCAGCAGCAGCGGAGAAATGAGTGCGGTTGGAACGACAGAGGAAAAGCCAGCATCGGAGTTGGTAATTCCGGAACATCCTCTGGAGAAAGTCACCCTCGGCTCATCAGATCCCGAGAGCGGTTATGCATTGAATGTCGATTTAACATCGGCTGGTGCGGCTGTCGCGAGTGTTTCGTTGACGGCGCCGCAATACAAAGATCTGCAAGACAGGAAGGTTCCTGCTCGAATTGTTGGCAACAACCTGACTGACGACAAAACCTTTTCCACAGCAATCCTGGTCATCGATCGTCAACTGGCGT
>CAIJTV010001283.1:0-2204 GCA_903823635.1 uncultured Planctomycetaceae bacterium | reverse complement strand
GCGGCCGCCAAGGCGAAACTCAGCCGCTCCTCGCTCTCCCGCACGAGGCGCTCGGCCCGCTTCCGGTCGGTCACGTCGCGGATGTACCCGTGCCACATCGTGCTGCCGTCGGGCAGGCGCTCGGGAACCGCGTGCCCGTCCAGCCACCGCGTCCCACGCTCCGGGAGCCGGACGCGATACTCGTAGCGCCACGGTTCCATGGTCTCCAGCGACCGGCGGATGCTCTCGGCCACGGCATTCAGGTCGTCGGGGTGCAGTCGGGCGAAGACGGTTGCCGCAGACGCGCGGACCTCGTCGGGCGTGACCTCGTAGATGCCACGGATGCCTTCGCTGGCGTATGGGAAGCAGGTCCGCCCGTCCGGCCACTGTTGGTACTGATAGATGACGCCGGGAACCTGCTCGGACAGCTTTTGTAACAGCGCGTCGCGGGCGTGCAATTGTAGGTCGGCCTGTTTCTCGACCGTCACGTCGTTCAGGATTCCGTTCCAAAGGATCCGGCCGGACTCGGTGATGGGCTCTGGAATTGACCGAGCTCTGACCCATCGCGTGTCGCCGGTTTTCGTCTGAAATCGGAATGTGTGCTGCCAGGGAGTGCCGTTCCGAGCTGACTCCTGAATCGTTTGCTGCACGCTGAGGATGTCGTCCGGGGTGATCCGCCCCCAAATTCGATCGGGCTGGGAAATCACCTCTTCCGGAGTGTATCCTGTCAAATCCGTCACCCCGTGGCTGATGAATGCGAACCCATCGCCGCCGTCGGAATCGAGATAATACTGGTAAACGACGCCTGGCACGGCTTCGGTGATGCGACGGAAACGCTCCTCGCTCTCTCGAAGGGCCGTTTCGGCGACCTTCCGCTCGGAGATTTCGCGTTCCAATCGAAGGCTCCGCTCGTGTCCGAACGACAGCGCGTTGCGGACGTCGTCTGCGGTGTCGCGGCGGAACCACGATGCGAGCCAGGACAGAACAAAGCGGACTGGTCGACGGCGAGGGAGGCGGACCCGGAACGCAGCCCCACGTTCGATCGGTTCCCAGTTAACGATCGACGGTGCGAGCCCGAAAGAGGTTGTCAGTGCCCCTAACCCAATCGAATGGGCCTCCCAGAAAAGGTCCGGCGGCATTGCAAATCCAGGTTCTACCACTTCTTCAAACACCAGCTCCAGATCGCTGAGCTGTGTGAACCGCGTTCTGAGACATGGGTATAGTTGCCGCATGGCTCCGCTCTCGGGGTCAGCGAGCCGTTCGAAATATCGGGCCGGATGGAACCAGAGTCCCGCAGCAGAGAGGAGCGGCCGTAAATAAGGGGATCCCTGGTAGGAGGTACACAGTTCGACGAACTTCTCAGTGGGCAGATCGCAATGACTGTTTCTAAAAAAGACGAGGTAGTCGTTCCACGAAATTGAGGCCGCTTGGTCTTGTAAGCCGTCAAGGGTGTAGGCCAACCCGCGAGTGACATGTGCGGTCGGCAACTTCATTCGCTGGAGTTGTTGGATCGCATAGCCCGTCGCCCGGCAGGAGACGTCGCCAAGGGGCGGGTGAGATTTAGCAGCCATTCATTCTCTCGGGCTGTGTGCGAATTCGGATGTGACTTGTTTGACCGGGAACAGTCGGGCAGACACCATTGTGCGGGGCAGGGAGCCGCCTCGCATCACCGCAGCTTCGACGGAATTTTGTTGGCCACCTAGTGTACCAGCCCGTCCGGGATCTGTCTTGCGGAACAAATCGTTCGTTGTCGTGCATTGCGCTGGAAGAACGAATTCAATGGCTATGGCCAGCTTCTGGCCATCGTGTCAAACAGTTCATTTCGAAGCAACCGCCGCGACATACTCGATTTGACCGCTACCGACATTGCATGCAGACTCACAATCAATCCGACTACAGCCGCGATTCTACATGACGAGTTGAGGATCATTTCATGAACTTTGACGACGCGATGTCTGAATGACTCAGGAGTAGTGTGTCTTGCGTGCGATTTTTCTGGAATTGACGAAGCATCGCTCCATGACGTCTACCTTTGCAACATGAGTCGAAGCAGCACTCCAGTGAGACCTACCGGAGGGACTTCGCGTGCGACCATTCGGTGCTCCGGTCAGATCGGCTGGAGCCACTCCGGCATGACGGACCGGAGTCGCGAAGGGAGCTTCTGTTCTGGGTAAGATCGTGAAGACCGTTGCTATTAACAAAGTCTGTTGTCAGAGGCGCGACTC
>CAIJTV010001282.1:0-1635 GCA_903823635.1 uncultured Planctomycetaceae bacterium | reverse complement strand
TGCTTCCCAAGGCATATCCAGCTTTCAGCAATCGAGCCACATCAGCGACAGGAGCACCGTCGCCGGAGAACATCTTCGACTTGCCTTCGCCGTCGAACCACAGCACGGCCTGCTTGTTCCAATTCAATGGCAACAGATAAACCGTCGGCAGTTCCTCACCATGCGCCTTCAGCTTGAGCTTTCCGGTGAACTGAATGTAACCGTCTTTGGAGACTTCATCTGTCTTTTCAAACTCCGTCGCGCCGGCAGCCGGGAAGGCTCGACCAATCATGACTTCCAGAGCACCACCGATCACTCGTCGATACTCTTTGAGTCCCGCCGCGTCAGTCGGTGTGAGTGCCGCGATCTGCTTGATCGACGCCGCGTCCGTGGCTCGCAGCATCGCGACTTCGGCATCCTCTGTCTTCGGTGGAGCGGGATGAGTCGCATCGAAGACGGTCGTTTCTTCGCGAGTCAGCGGCACGTATTCTCGCTCGGCGATGTCTTTGACGCCGAGGTTCAGTGTACGATTGAAGAACTCATACATCATCATGCGGCTGGGCAGATTGTAGTTGTGCGGGAACTTCATGTACTTCGCATTGACGTTGTCAGGAACTCCCAACATTGCGTAATGCTGTTTCAATTCCGGCAGGCCCTTCGTTTCAATGTCCACTGTCCAGTCGTCAGCACCTGTCATGGCAATCGGGCGAGGAGCCGCCATTGCTGCGAACTCAATGTTCCCCGTGTTGACTCGCAGATAGGACGCGTTTTCACACGTACAACCGCCCTGCATCGCGGTCGAAACCATCACGGCCGGAAACGCCGCGTTGACTCGTTCGTCCAATGCGGTCAGAAGAAATGTCTGTGTTCCGCCACCGCTGGCACCGGTCACACCGATGCGAGCCGTATCACAATCCGGACGAGTCATGATCCAGTCGAGAACTCGAATGGAGTTCCATGTCTGCATCCCCAGAATATTGAGGCAACGCAATTCGGACTGAGCACTGAAGATTCCCCAATGCTCGGGGGAACTCATCTGAGGTCGTTGCTTGGCAAATCGATGGGCCAGTTCTTCCGTCAGATTGCCACCGTCGGCATAACCCAGCATATCGTAGATGAACACCATGCAGCCCATGCGAGCCAGTTGGACACAGCGAGACTGCAGCGGATGGCGGCCGCCGACTTCCGAAACTTCTCCACCGCTCTCAAGTTGGCGTTTCAGTTCATCCGCGCCGTGATCATGAAAGCGACCATTGGCCCAGTGACCATGCGGGCAGAGCACCGTCGGAAGTTTTCCTGTGGCATTCTTTGGCAGATACAAACTGCCAGTGACGAACAGTCCCGGACTGCTTTCGAAGTAAACTCGATCCACGGTGTAGTCATCACGCTCAACTCGACCATGAACAGTGGCCGTGATCGCGGGACGCTCCGGCATTGGCCAGAGTCCACAAGCGAGTTTGGTCTGGCGTGTGACGAATTCCTTGCGAGTATTCCACTCGTCGATTGAGCCGGACGGCTTGAACGGGAAGTAACCGTTCAGATCCTTCAACGCTCCCAATCGAGCATCATTCGGGGCGACAAATGGGCCGGCAGAATTGACCGTCGCCGCAAACAAAACCTCAGAGGAGAGCAAACCGGCGGCCGTGGCCGAGGCGG
>CAIJTV010001281.1:0-2785 GCA_903823635.1 uncultured Planctomycetaceae bacterium | reverse complement strand
GGTTGCTCTCAATGCAAAGTGAAGGAACCGCCAATGAAAAAGCCTACTAAATCCGCCGCCAAGATCGCCAAGGTTATGGGCGAATACAAGTCTGGCACTTTGCATAGCGGCATCGATCCCAAAGGCCCAAAGAAAGCGCCTGTTGTTACATCTCGCAAGCAGGCTGTTGCAATCGCACTCTCACAAGCAGCAAAAGGACGTAAGAAATGAAGAAACCAACTCCGAAGTTCACGCCGTGCAAAGGTTGTCCGAACCCCGCTAAGTGCAAGGCTATGGGTAGCTGCATGATGAAGGGCAAGAAGTAATGAAGGGTCTTTACGCAAACATCGGTCGCCATGAATCACCGGAGACATCCCCGGACCCCAATCAAAAACGAAGTAGGGCTCAGGAAGTTCTCGCTGCCAGGCTGTCTCCCCGGTCTTCGCATCGAGAGCCATCATGCCAAGACGAGCATGATAGACATAAACTCGATCCTCATCCGCAGCCGGTGTCGCAGACGCGTAGCTGTTGGATTCATGAATCTTCGCCAGTGCGTCGCCTTCGATCGGCAACTCACGCTCCCATTGCTTTTGGCCAGTGGCGGCATCAAAACAGAAGACGACAAACTTGTTGCCCGGTTTTTCGCCCAGCATAGCAGTCGTAAACAAACGTCCGGCGACAATCGTCGGAGAACAGATTCCATCTCCCACTTCTGCTGACCACCGCACATTCTTTGTCGGCGAGAACTCAACGGGCAGCGGCTTCTTCGAAGTCGCGACTCCGGTGCAGTTGAGACCTCGCCACTGCGGCCAATCGTCTGCCGCAAGTGGCTGCGTGGAAAGACACATCCCTGACACCAGCAGAGCACCAAAGCCCGCACGGGAAATCCAGTCGAATGCAAGGCGACAGTTCAAAGTCTGAAACATAAGGACGTCTCCCGGTGTTAAGGCAAGGATTACTCGTTGGGCCCAGCGCTCGATTCGTAGAACCACGCCGTATCGATGATCGCGACGCGAATATCGATCACATCCTGCATCGCCCAGTTGGGAAGATACTCACAGGTCCAGTAATTCAGGATGGCTGTACCATCCCGCAGAAAGCGGCAGCCTGGGTTGGAGAAGGCTCTCTTCGGATCAGTCTCGATGTCGCGCAGGTGCTGCCACGTCTTTCCATTGTCGCGCGATACGGCCGCGGTGAGAGGACTGCGTTTGCCGAAGTGGGAAAAGAACTTCGGGTCGTAGCTGTTGTTCCAGACGACCAGTAAGTCACCCGTCGATGGAATGCGCGTGAGTTCGGGACACGACTCCGGCGATTTCAGTCCGGTGCTCTTTGGCAGTGTCCATGTCAGACCATCATCTGATGACTCCGACATCTGGATTGAACCGAGCTGGCTTCGAACAATCATCAGGACTCGCCCATCACTGGCCTGCTCAACATGCGGCTCCATCACGCCTCGCATCGGGAGCGAAATCCGGTTCTTCGCTTCGGACCATGTCAGCCCGTCGTCATCGCTCAGCAAAACAGCGCCGCCGTAGGTCGATCCTGTCTCGTGCGTAAATGTGACAGGTAAAAGCAGCCGGCCGGACTTCATCCGTTTGATGACCGCGTTGCAGACGTTGTAAGTGGTCCCTTTGCCAAACACTGACCATGGTTTGAACGTCCGGCCCTCATCGGTGGACTTCCAGGCATGATGTGTCGAGGTCGGTGGCGACGTTTCATGTTGTCGCATGAAGATCAGCAGAATACCATCATCCACGGAACGGATGAGGTTCGGAGAATAGACGTTCATGTCGCCCGGCTCCGTCTGGGCGATCACGCGATGACCCGACCATGTCTTTCCTCGGTCGGCTGATTCCTGCGATACGAATCTTGTCTTCGCCTCATCACTTCCGGTGCCACTGAATTCCATATAGACCAACATCAGCCGGCCATCGTTCAGTTCGATCACATCACCTTCGCCCTTGCGAGTGAACTCCGGTGTGCTGGCGGCAAGGGTCACAATGGTCGTGGTCCCTTCCGTGCGACCCGCGCGGGCCGAGGCCGTTTTATACCAGCGAAGAGTCGTGATCATTCCAACGACCAGCAGCATCAACAACACGTTTCTGGTCTTCATCTTGTTTCCTTCACTAAAACTGAATTTGTCCCTTCTCCCCCTCGGGGGAGAAGGTGGCCGATAGGCCGGATGAGGGGCTTTCCTGAAGGGCCGCGTGCTAACAGTTCCCCCTCACCCCAACCCTCTCCCCCAATTTTTTGCGTCCATCCTGTCATCTAACAACATGCTCTCCCCGCAAACAATCGGGGGAGAGGGGGCCACATGGCGCTGTCCAGTTGGGTAGTCTCACGATTCTTCAATCCGCACTTCGTCAAGCATCACGTATCCCTCAGGCAGACGACTGCGCCAAACCGGGTAATCTTTCTCTGGACGAAGTACATGAGGATCGCCATTCAACGGCCCCATCGGTGCGATATCCAGCGGATACAGCACCAGCAGGATATTCGCGTTGACGTCACTCAGTACGGTCTTCAGCGGCGTGCGACCGTAAAAGTCGCTGCGGTCATGGCGACTGCCGAGACAAGTCCACTGCGACTCATCTGCCACTGCGGTGATTTTTTGCTCTGACCACTCTGAAGTGACGTTGATTGGCTGACCAGTCAGAATCCAGCCTGTGCAGACTCCGTTGTGAACTCCCTGAATCAACAGGTAAAGCTGAGTCTCGAGCGATCGCAGTTCGCCCTTCAGTCGCAGCGTCAGTTCGGCATTCGTGAAGTCAGTGCCGAAGCCTCCCTTTGTGAATTGGTTCTCACC
>CAIJTV010001280.1:0-6367 GCA_903823635.1 uncultured Planctomycetaceae bacterium | reverse complement strand
TCCAATAGTCGGACCGCGCCTTGCGCCGTCGTTGACTTGCAACTGAGGATGAAGGGGCTGTCCCGATGAGGCGTATTAATGAGCAGTTGGCATTCGCGCAGATTCTGCCGCTGCTTGCTGCATTCAGCATTGTCTCCGGAAGTGTCGGGCTTGGTGAAGAACCGTTCTCTAACGAACTCGGTGCCAAGTCGCCCAAAGACGAACCGCAGATCATCCTTCTTGAGAGCCCCAATAAGGTTCCGATTCGCCCCGCGTCCGGAGCGATTCTCGAGAGCAATGATCCGTTGGTGAAACTGGTTTATGAGACTCGTGAGATAACCCGCCAGCGACTATTGAACACAACCGACCATACACCATGGCAGATGATGCATGGATTGCTGGGATTGCGTCAGGACTTCCTGATTAACCATAACGGGCAGACGATCAACGGTCTGGAATGGATGCAGACTGGTCCGATGTTCAAAAACGAACCGTGGTTTCAGAAAACCTCCCACGGTGGTCGTGCTCATCCATTCAATCATCCTTACTGGTTTGAAGGGCACATCAATCAGTCGCTCGCGATTCTGGCCATGTGTAATCTGCCACTTGATACGCAGTTCGGCACTCCACCGGGGCCGATCACGATGCGGGACATGCTGAAGAATGCTCAGATGACCGCCAATGCCAAAGAGGAAGTCACATGGACTCTGTGGGCTCTGGCCACGTATCTGCCATCCGATGCCGAATGGATCAATGAGAAGGGTGAACGCTGGAGTATCGAAAGACTTGTTCTCCTCGAGACAGGCAAACAAGTTGGCGGTCCAACATCACCCTGCGGAGGAACTCACGGGCTCTTCGCGCTGGCTCGTGCTCGCAATGTCTATATGAAAACCGGTAAGCCTCTGCGCGGAGTCTGGGCTCAGGCCGACCAGAAAATCCAGAAGTATATTCGAACCATTCAGTCTCAGCTGAATAAGGATGGTTCCCTGTCATCCAACTTCTTTCGTGGGCGAGACTACAAGCAGGACTTCGATAAGCGTATGGCCAGCATGGGCCACTTGCTGGAATTCCTGATGGTCGCTCTGCCTCAGGAACGCCTGAAAGAACCGTGGGTTCGTAAAGCGATCGAAGCGACGGCCAATGATCTGAAGAATAATCGCAAAGCCTATGTGAGTTGCTCACCTTTGTACCACGCGACGGATGCGTTGACGATTTACCTGGAGCGAGTTCTCCCGCAGCAGCAGGCCGTTGCACAGCAGCCTCAGAACACCAAAGCGATTTCGAATTCACAGCCATTGCCAGCGGGGACTGCGACGACCACAACACCGTCAGCGAAAACTCCTGGAGCTGCTCCGGCTGCATCAACCCCGGCGACGTCGGGTACGCCAGTTGTCTCAACGCCTCCTGCAATTCCGGGAGCAGCCGTCAATCCCGGTACGCCTTCTGTAATGCCGCAAACCGGGACGGCGACAACGCCAGCACCAATGCCGGCTCCGGGACCAACAAGTCCGGTGCCTGCACCAACGCCGTTAACACCTGCGGCTCCTTTGGCAACGCCACCAGCAGCGACACCGATGCCGATGCCTGAGAATCCTTTGAAGCAGATTCCATTGCCGGATCCGGCGGATGAGCTTCCGGCAGAAACTCCTCCAGCGGCCGCTCCGGCACTCGCACCGACTCCGTTGACCGCAACCGAGCCATCGCTTCAACCGCTACCCGCAGAGACCGTGGTGGCCGTCGTCCCTGCCGATGAGGTCGCTTCAGAAGTTCGGTCGACGCCATCACCAACGGTTGTGATTGCAGCATCAGTTGGTTCAACACCCACAGTTTCTGCCGAAGAAGTCCCGCTGGTCGCTGGCCCAGCAGAAGCAACGTCTGTGGAGATGCTGCCGACGCCTTTGATCATAGCGGCGCCTGCCAACGACTCGAACACGCCCTCAGTGAAAGTGTCAACCGCTGTCGCGACTCCGGGAACAAACGCGGAAACAAAAACGGCCGCGCTGCCTGAGCCAACGCCGACACCCGCGCCGGGAGATAAGAAGCCGGCACAGAAACGCTCTGTCGAATGGAAAGCAACTCCGATTGAACGACGAAAAACGATCATCGTCGAAAGCCCGCCAAGCGTCTGAAGCGGTGCTTCGCGAAGTCTCCATGTTGCCGTAGGATGGGCATTCTTGCCCGTCGCAAGTTTGTCGAACAAGGAGTCCAGCCCACGTTCTGACATCTTGCCAGGCACTGATGGATGCTCGAGCCGCTGGCCGGGAGCTCCATTGCTGACGCTTCGAGTCGTGTGATACTTCGATCCTGGTACGCTCGGCATTCAAAGGCTTGCCAACGCCAATAATGCCGATGCTTGACCCTCCGGTTCTCCATCCTGCCGTTAATGGTGGTCAACCCGGATGGGACCCGTTGAAGTTGGAGCCCCTTGAAGATCGCACAGAGTCTGCAAATTCACTATCATCCCCGCAGCGTCGGTTTGACGCGTGCAACGTAGCTTATTTCACCACCACTTTCCTGACACGGGCTTTGGGGACTCACTATCATGACGGCTCAGTTGAGCGATTTTGCCAGATCATTAAATGTTGAAACCGCCTTCACCGTTCTGGCAGTGGCCAAGAAGTTGAAAGCCGCTGGTAAGGATGTTGTCGAGCTGGAAATTGGCGATAGCCCGTTCAACAGCACCGCGTCAGCGATCCAGTCCGGGCTTCAGGCGATTAATGACAATCAGTCGCATTACTGCCCGTCTCCGGGACTCCCCGAGTTCCGTGACGCGGCCGCTCGATTTCTGAAGCGCGAATTCTCCGTCCCAGTCGCGGCCGAGAATATCGCCGTCGGCCCCGGTGCGAAAGTCTTCGAGCAGTTCTTCTGCGAAGCCTTTCTGAATCCCGGCGACGGATGTCTCGTCTTCAGTCCTCACTTCCCAACGTACATCCCCAATATTCAGCGACGTGGTGCGCGAGCCGTCCTGAAACCACTCCGGCAGGAAACCGAATTCCGCCCGCAGGTTTCGGACATCGAAGACTTCCTGAACACAGACCCGGCTCCACGCGGAATCTTCTTGAACTCACCGCACAATCCGACCGGAGGAATAACGACGGAACAGGATCTGCGCGATATCGCGGATCTGGTGCGAGGTCGCAACGTGGCAGTGTTCAGCGATGAGCCTTACTGCCATATGATCTGGAAAGGTCAGCATCATTCCTTGCTGGCTCAGCCGGGAATGCTGGATCAGTGCGTCGCCGCTTACACGTTCAGCAAGTCGTATTCCATGAGCGGCTGGCGTCTCGGCTTCTGTGCTGCATCACGCGAGATCATTGATGCAATCGGCAAGATGATCAACACGACATTGTCCTGCACACCACCGATTGTTCAGCTCGCAGGTCGCGCGGCTCTTGATCAGGACTCCAAAGAGCGTGATGAGACCATGCTGAAGTTTCGCGAGAAAGTTGTGTTGCTCACAAACGGCCTGAACAGGATCGAAGGCTTCTCATCGCTCGATCCAACCGCCACGTTTTATGTCTTCCCAAGCGTGAAGCCGGTCTGTAATCGCCTGGGAATCACCAGCCACGGACTCGCTCTGTATTTCCTGGAAGCGGCCGACGACAAGTTCGGTGTCGCGTGTCTGGGCGGCGAGTGCTTCGGTGAAGCCGGTGGTGGCTTCCTGAGATTCAGTTGTGCCGAGCCAAATGATCGTCTGGAGCAGGCTCTGGCCTTTATCCCGGTCGCTTTGTCTCGCACAGATCGCATCAATGCATGGCTGCAGGCTCATCCGGAATTCCGCCTGAAGCAGAATTACACATAAGCGGTGAAGCGGGCGACTCGCAATCGCAATGGCTCATAAGAGCGCTCCCTCTCGGGCGATTCCCCCAACCATGAATCTTGTGATTCAAGGCCGGCCGTTTCCCCAGGGAAGGAGCGACTCAGCCACAGAGGCTGAAACGAAATCTTCACAAGGTGAAATCACCTCGGAGGTTTCGTCAGCGTTGAAGACGCTAAGTCGTTAGATTTCCAACTGCCTTTTGTCTCCACTTGTTGACAGCAAATTGAAAACAAAATCAGTGGGCTGTTGAGAACATGGTTTGAGCGGTGAGTTGTTGCCATAGGGAACAATCTGCGGAATCGTTGATTATCAGAAACAGATCAGAGTACCCGTATGTAAGTGCGGAAGAACCCACATATTCAGTGGCAGATTCGAGCAGTGTATGTCCGTTAGTCAGCGGGTTATTGCTATCACAGCAGGTGATGTCGCCGGGATTGGCCCCGAAGTCATCGTCCGCGCAATCTCTCACAACCCAATCCGGAACAATGACCGCTGCGTTCTGATTGGTCATCCGCAGATCTTTCGTAGTGCCGCGGAGATGTTCGGCATTGACCTCCGGTTCTCTGAGCTGGATCAGAAGCACGAAACGGTGGCTGATTTCCATCAGGCTCTGAGTCACGCTCACGACAGAGGCTTCGTCCCCTGCTGGAATCCAGCCGGAGACGCAGTCCTGCAGGCTCCATTGCGAACGGTGAGTGCTCTGGCTGGCGATGCCGCTTTTCAGTATTTGGCTTCTGCAATTCGTCTTGTGCAGACAGGTTTCGCTGATGCGATCGTAACCGCTCCCTTGAACAAAGAGGCGCTGCATCTGGCTGGGCACCACTATCCGGGCCACACCGAGATACTTGCCGAGAAATGCGGTGTTTCTGATTTCGCGATGATGCTCCACTTGCCAGAAGCGGCATTGTCGCCGTGGCGTTCGATGCTTCGCGGCTCCGGTGGAGCGGCGGAAGATGATCATCACGTGGGCAGTGGCATCAGTATCGCACATGTCACGCTGCACACGTCGGTCGCCAGTGTTCCGGGATTGCTGACTCAGGAAGGCGTGGCGGAAAAAATTGGCCTGATGGCTGGCTTCCTCCGGCAGATTCGTTGTCAACGGGAAGCCATCGCTGTGTGTGCTCTGAACCCGCACGGGGGTGAGAATGGACTGTTTGGCGATGAGGAGCAGCGAATCATCCGCCCGGCTGTTGAACGATCGCGTCGAGATGTCCCCAACGTAACAGGACCGCTTCCCGTCGACACCTTGATTCGCCGTGCAATGCTCGGGGAATTTGACGGCGTGGTCGCGATGTATCACGATCAGGGCCACATTCCCGTCAAGTTGATCGGCTTTGATTCGGCGGTCAACATTACGCTGGGATTACCAATTGTGCGAACGAGTCCCACGCATGGCACAGCGTTTGATCGCGCCTGGAATCCGGCAACCCCTGCCGATTCCAGTGGGATGACGGAAGCAATCCGCATGGCGATCCTTTTGTCTGAGAAATCCGGCCCCTGACGCGACCACTATTTTTGGTGAAGCCGACGAAACAACTTGACACCCCCGAATATCGCTGGTAGCGTTCCCCCCGCATCGTTCAGGGCAACTTGAATGGAGCAGACTCCCCGGGGGATTAGCTCAGTTGGGAGAGCGCTTGCATGGCATGCAAGAGGTCATCGGTTCGACCCCGTTATCCTCCACTTGTTGAAAAAGCCTTCGTTCTGAATAAGACCGAAGGCTTTTTTTACGCACTTTGCAGAGTCACTTCCGGTGTGAACAATGGACGCCTATACCGACAACGCGGCAGTTGCTGACCCGGAAACCTGCCGCAAAACCGATCCCCGTTACGAAACAGATCTGCTCATGCCGTACGTCTTGATCATTCACGAAGTTCAGGACTATGCGGTTTGGAAAGCCATCTTCGACAAGGCGGCAGGGATCAGAAAAGCGGCCGGAGAAGTCAGCTATCAACTGCTCAAGCACGAGACCGACGCCAACAACGTCGTCCACTTCTCACGCTGGACATCTCTGGACAACGCACGACGGTTCTTTGAATCACCGGAGCTTGTCGAAATCCGCCGCAATGCAGGTGTGAAAGCTCCCGAGTTCCTCTACCTCGAAGAAATTGAACAGGGCGTTTTGTAGAGCTCTAACAAAAACGATAATCGCCTCCCAGAAACATCGGCCACGGACCGGATTCTGGCATAGTGCGACTGAGATACGTCCGTTCGGATGGAGCTCGATGCTTAAGCGGTTCAGTAGAGCGGAAAAGCTCCTGTCTGTTCGAGGAGTATTCTGTGTAGTACTACTCAAGTGGATTTCGTTTTTGACGTATTCTGCAGCACAATCGAAACCTTCACTTATGCACAAGGAAGGGCTGACAGTTGTTGCTCTGTATCGAGCGAACTAATGGCCTTCGTCTGTTAAATGAACTCAGAGTCACTGCTTGTCGGAAAGCGTGAGGTGGTTCGGTCGGTTCCCTGGGTTAGGCAATCTGATACACTACAAATAGTTGCAGCACTGTTTTCGTCAGATTTTGAATACGACAGCCCGCGTCGTGATCTCCACTTGACTGCCTGCTACTG
>CAIJTV010001279.1:0-2040 GCA_903823635.1 uncultured Planctomycetaceae bacterium | reverse complement strand
CCGTTTGGCGTCATGGCGTATCTGCCAGTCGCGTTTCCACCGGCCCCGGAGTTCCTGGCGTTCGTGCCGGTCGCTTCTGTCGAAGCGGCAACCAAGCTGATTGAAAAAGCGCCGGTCGTGATTCGTAAAGACGACGAAGAGGGACGTTACGAAGTCATCGGACCGAATCGCACCTTTCCCGTGTTGATGAAAGACGGCTATGCCTTTATGCCGCTGGGAAACAATCCTCCCGAGGAAGCATTGGATCGTGAACTTCCTGATCCGGCCCAACTGTTGGCTGGTCAGGCTCAGCAGTTTGATATCTCCGTTCGCTTGATGTGGAATCGATTCCGGTTGCAACTCGAACGTTGCTGATGGGGCTGATTTCATCCGGGATTTCCACAACTCTGCAGCAACGCGATGGTGAGCCGGAAGGTGCCTACCGGATTCGTCGCACAGAAGGCGAACGCGGACTGGAAGCGTTACGAATGCTGATCACCGAATGCCAGAAGATCACGATTGGACTGAAGGTTGAACCTGAGGAACAGGCTGTCAACATTGACGTGCTGGTGGATGCTCTGGATGGTTCCAAATTCATGAAGGAGATCTTCCAGTCGACAGAGAAACCAAGCTACTTCATTCCACTGCTGGATGATGACGCCGCCGTTTCTCTATCGATGTCCAGCATGATGGCGGAACGTGACAAGGTGGCCTACATCGAAATGATGGAAGGCGTGAAGATGGAAGTCACCCGTCTTATCGAAGAAAACAAACTCGGTGCGACGCCGGATGAAAACAGCCCGATCGGTCAGGCTCTTTCAGCCGTTCAGAAAACTCTTGAAGAAGGCCATGTCGACGTTTTCGCTCAGTTCTATCGTGACTCATCCGGCAAACTGGCGATCGTTTGGGCATCAAGAATTGTCGAGGGAGATGCGATCGCTGCAGGTCTTCTCGATGCGGCGACTCGCCTTCGTGAAGTCGACGATATTCAAAAAGCCGGTGATCTGCAGATCGGTGCTGCCGAACATCTGGGCGTTACATTTCATCGCCTGACCTTTGCTGCTCAGCCCCCCGAAGCCGTTGCGGTGTTTGGTGATAATGTCGGAATCACTGTCGGAATCGGCTCAACTGCTGTGTGGGGTGTTATCGGTGGCCAGGAATCTCTGGCAACGTTGACCAGCATGATGGACAAACTGGAAGAAGCCATCCAGTCTCCAACGGAACGAAGAACGCCTCCGAATTTCCGAATCATCGTGAACGTGAATCAACTGGTGGAAATGGCGACGATCGCTGACACCGCTGGCTCCAATGCTCGAGCAGAGAAAGAGAAAGCTGCTGCTGCAAAGGCGGCCGCCGAGGCCAGTGTCGATGCTCCGAAAGATGCCCCGGTTGAGGCTCCTGCTCAAGTTGCTCCGGCAGGGCGCAATGGGGGCCGCGAAGCACGGCGAGCCGAGTTCGCTCGCCGTCGAGAACGAGGCGGGAAGATTATGAAGGAAACGCTCGCCGAAGGCGACGATCGCATCGAGATCGATTCTCGTCTGACCGAGACCGGTGTTCGCTTACGAGTTCGGCTGGAAGAAGGTTTCGTGAAGATCTTCGGTCGGCTGCTTGCTGCTCAGATCGCTCCTCAGGAAGAAGCTGCTCCGGCCGAGGACACACCGGCAGATGCGACGACAACAACCGCACAGTAGTTGAGCGATGGCCTTTGAACTGAGGCTCTGCGATTCAGTGAACGTTGAAGAAACGGACCTGAGTCGCAGAGCCTTTTTCTTTTTTGCAGCGAGAAGTCCTGTGCTCAAACCTAATAAGTGGAAGTTCCGGCCATTCATCTGGCGATTCGGCCCAACGGGCCATCAACATGTCAGCCCAGGGCAACGCCATGGGTTTGCGATCCCGTTTGAGGGTTGAGCCCTGAAAGGGCGGAACAAATAGTGGTTGTGATTTATTACGTCCGGATGTCGTGAATTTGTGCGGCCCGGTTAGGGCTTGGGATGTATTGTGGTCCGGTTTCCTGGGGCGTTGCCCGAGGCTGTCATGTGGTTGCCCCGTTCGGGGCGGAAT
>CAIJTV010001278.1:0-3634 GCA_903823635.1 uncultured Planctomycetaceae bacterium | reverse complement strand
TCCTCTCCGACCGATCGCACGCTGCAGCTCGACCAGCCGATTGCGGACACCGGGATTCGATGCAATGATTGATGAGACCGCCGTCACTTCCGGCGAACGAATCTCGGCCGTCACATCGTCCTGATTCAGCAGTAGCCGATCGCCATCGAACTCGATCGTACAGGCTGCCACAAGTCTTGTAACAGCCTCAAGATCGTTTTCGTCGCCAGCGCCTTTCAGGACCGCCAACGCGACCGCTCGATACATGGCCCCGGTATCCAGAAAGCGAAAGCTCATTCGCTCCGCGAGCAGTCTTGCGACCGTGCTTTTGCCGGAACCTGCCGGGCCATCGAGAGTAATGATCATGGATCTGACTTCCGCGAACGTTTCCGTTCGTCAACCGCTACTTACTAATGGCCGCCTTCACGGCTTCCATCTGACTTGGATAATCCGGTACTTTAGACGCGGTATGGTCACCAGTCATCCAACGCACCAGTAAATCCAGATCAGTATCGGTCAGCTTCTCCGGAGTCGAAGCCGTCATTTGATTCTTTGCACCATAATGACGAGCCGCCGCAGGGTTGCGAATAAAGTCCTTCAGCCACGCCGCAGAGCCATATTTTGCCATGGTCGGGTAACCTGAAGCACCTTCGTCGGTCGGCTGAGCAGGAAAGGCGTCGCCGATTGTTTCGTGACATTGCTTGCAGGAAGTGCCGTTCAGTGCACCAGCCCAATTGCCTTCAGTCGCAAGTTTTCGTCCCTGCTCGATCAAAGCCGCATCGAATTCTGCTCCGGCATGTCCGGCTTCTGCAGCGAGAAACTCTACCAGAGCTTTCACGTTGTCAGCATTCTCAGCAGACTTCAGTGATTCGACGTTTCCTGAGGTCCAGTCCGCCATTTCCGAACCATCCGGATTGATGAATTCGACGCTCTCACCCGCAGCGGCTTTGGCCTGTGCATCCTTGAACCACTGGGCGTTCTTGAGCCAGGCGAAGTGATTCGAGTAATCGGTAACGATTCCAGTCATCCATTCTCGCTTGCCAAACGTGCCGAGATCAGCAGCCGTCGGAGCACCGATCACGGGAACTTTCTCCGCGTTCATTTCCATCACAAGAGTTCCACGGCCTGTATGTCCATTGAAGCGATGGCACGCCGCGCAATGCTGAGCAAACAAGCGAGGACCCTGAGTGTAGGGATCGCGACGCAACAACGAGACCGCTCCGTCGACGGGAATCTTGTCCGGACCGGACGCCAGTTCAATCGCCCGCTGCCCATCGCGATGAGCTTCCGCCAGAGCCGCCTGATGTCCTCGATCATTCGCATCTTCATAAAACGCCATTCCGGTCAGCACGGCAATCGCAATTGCCATCAGCCAGATAAACGCCTTGTTCAGCCGATGGCCCCATTCGCCCAGTACCTGAGCCGTGATCGGCATAATGGTCAGAATGCCCATGATGATTCCCGGAACGATGATCGCTCCGAAGGTCAACCCAAGAGCTTCCACAGCATGGAATCGCAGGAAGCGAAACAGAAACAGGAAGTACCATTCCGGGCGAGCCGCATCAAACTTTACGGCTGGATCCGCAGGAGCGCTGAGTTCGGCCGGGCGAAGAATGGCCAGCATCAGCACAACCGCCAGCACCGCGAGACACGCGACCGCATCCTTCAACACCTGATCCGGCCAGAATGTGGTGTCCGGAGCATGTTTTGCATCATGCACTGTCAAACCATGGCGTCGAAAGACGTAAATATGCAGAGCCAGGAAAGCCACCAACATCGCTGGCAGAATTCCCGCGTGCATCGCAAAGAATCGAGTCAGCGTCAGGTGACCGTAATCGCTTCCGCCCTGAGCCAGCTTTTGCACTTCCGGACCCACGACCGGCGTCGCGCTCATGATGTTGGTTGTTACCTGAGTCGCGTAGTAACCCTTCTGGTCCCAAGGCAACAGGTAACCTGTCAGAGATAACCCGAGCACGATCATCATCAACACGATACCCAGCCAGAAATTCATTTCACGCGGAGCTTTGTACGCTCCATCGATCACGACCTGAACCAGGTGAATCGCCATCAGCACGACCATGGCCTGAGCCGCGTAGTGGTGCAGGCCGCGAATGATGTATCCGATGAACATTTCGTTCTGAATGTAGTAGACGCTTTCCCAGGCTGTTCGAGTACTGGGGCTGTAAGCCGACCACAGCATGAAGCCGGTGATCATCTGCAGCGTGAATGTGAAGACGAGCGTACTGCCCCAGACGTACCGCCAGCGTGCTCCGCCGGGGACTCGTTCATAGAGCGCCTCGTGCATCATTTCGCGAAAGCCGGTGCGGTTATCGAGCCAGTTAATCAATGAATTCATCGGGAATGAGCTTTCGAAGTCAGCCGTGCGAAGATATTCGAGTGCAGAAGGGAGAGGTCAGTGCCGGGTGAGCGGCGAACTGACCGGGGAAGGCTTTTCTCCCGTAAATCAAACGGCAATCTTTTCAGCCGTCGCGCCGCGGAATTTCTGGTATCGCACCCAGATCTCCTGACCTGCAGGATCGTCCGCTCCATTGGTTCGCATTGAAACTTCCAGACTGTCCATATCGCGAGGAGGAATCTCGTTGGTCTTCTTGCCATCCAAAGCAAATGCACTCGTGTGACATGGGCAAAAGAAGTCCTGCTCTGCGGGGCGGAAGTCGACAGAACAGCCAAGGTGCGGGCAAATCGAATTGAACGCCAGAATCGGTCCATCGCCGACTTTTCGCAGCCAGATGCTGCCGGCCGGAACATTCTTAAAGCGATTCCAGGCATCGATGATATCGTCGAGAACTGTAACAGCCACAGGAGTTCCGTCGGCTGGTACCGCATCACGGGTCAGGTTCAGCCGGATAAATCCCTTCTCATCTTTTCGCGAAACTTCGCCGGGCTTGCCGCCTGCTTCTGCGTCTTTCCGCTTGCGAAGAATGGGATCGAGAAAGAACAGGCCGCCCAAAGTGGCCGGAATCGTCACGATCACAAAGCTCAGCACTGCCGTCACGAAATGCACCAACACACTTCGTCTTGGCGCAAGAGGAGCGTGTCCGTCGGCGGCCGTGGGGCTCGCTTCCGAGGACGATGGTGATGAAGTCATAAGCAAAGATCCTGATATCGGGTCAAGACGCGGTTGTTGCCAACGCGATGAGTTGGTGGGGCTATTGAGGGATGGTATTTGAAGCAGTTCATCTGCCAAAGACAACCGTCTGCCTGGTGTTTAGGTTCATGCCAGTTAGTAACGCGCCAGTATTAACATTAACGGATCTGCTTATCCTTAATTTGGGCAATTGCTGGTGAGCCGAAAGCGAATCGCAGTCGCGTCAATTTTGGCTCCGGTGAACTGAAGTGCGCAGGTTAGAAACGCCGAGTTCCCGACACCAATTTCTTTCGCCGAAAGTTCAAATTCACGGCGAGTCGTACGGATCCTGAAGTTGAGCTTGAGGCCTTTGTGATTCGGCCCAGGGGGCCATTAACATGTCAGCCCAAGGCAACGCCCTGGGAACGAGATCCACTGGAATGTTAGAGCCCTGAAAAGGCGGAACAATTGGTGTTTATGATCTCATTCGTCCGTCTATCATGGATTTGTGCCGGCCCGTTGGGGATTGGCGTATTCATTGATTTCGTTCCTGGGGCGTTGCCCCAG
>CAIJTV010001277.1:0-1959 GCA_903823635.1 uncultured Planctomycetaceae bacterium | reverse complement strand
GGACGACTCTGCGAATCAAGATTCCACTCACGCTGGCCATTGTGCCGGCCCTGATTGTCACCTGCGACGAGGATCGTTATTGCATTCCTCAGGTCAGCCTGCTGGAACTTGTGCGACTGGAGGGCGACCGTGCTCGTAAAGACATCGAACTGATGCATTCCGTCCCCGTGTATCGTCTTCGAGGCCAATTGCTGCCACTTGTCTTCCTGGACGAAGAACTGAAGCTACGACCTCGACGATCGGACGAAGAGCGTCGTTCATGCGATGTTGTGAACATTGTTGTCCTGCAGGCGGAAGATCGGCAGTTCGGACTGGTCGTGGATCACATCAACGATACTCAGGAAATCGTCGTCAAACCGCTTGGTCAGCACCTGAAGGGGCTCGCCACTTATGCAGGTTCAACCATCATGGGTGATGGGACCGTGTCACTCATTCTGGACGTCCTCGGGATTGCTCAACAGTCTCACGTTCTGAGCGCTCATGGAACTCGGTCTTTGATTGACAACTCAGACAATCGAGGCGAACAAAATATCATGGGCATTTCATGGCTCATCGTCGATCCTCAGGATGGAACACGAGCGGCGATTCCACTGTCCAGTGTTTCGCGACTCGAAGAGATTCGCTCCGAATCGATCGAGAAAACCGGACGCCAGCAGGTTGTGCAATACCGAGGCGAGATCATGCCGCTGGTTTCACTGAACGACTTCGGTCAGGTGGAGCCGGACGAACACGGAGCCATTTCGCTGGTCGTCTACAACGATGGCCGACGCAACATCGGAGTTGTTGTTGGACGAATTGTGGACATCGTTAACGAACCCGATCAGGCGTTCTCGGATGAATCGTGTGAAACGCGAATCATCGCCGGCAGGGTGACGCGAGTGGTTCATCTTGAACAGCTCGCGATGAATGCGTAGGGCGGCTTCCACTGGCCGGCTGTCAGCTGGCCCGACGATTTTAAATCTCAGATTTCAGATTTGAAATTCAAAACATCTACAGCACAAATCCACGAAAGTGAAGTATCCATGGTGGCCTCAAATTCATACTGCACCTTCCGAGTTGGGACCATGTATCTCGGCGTCGAAGTTCATCGCGTGCAGGAAGTGATTCGTGCTCAACGAATGACGCGCATTCCGGGAGCCCCTGAGGTTGTGCGGGGCCTGATGAATCTGCGTGGCCAGATTGTCACAGCTCTTGATATGCGTCGTCGGCTGGGAATGGCCGAAGTCGAGACCAAAGAGCCACAGATGAATGTGGTGGTTCGCACTCCTGATGGTCCTGTCAGTCTGCTGGTCAACGAAATCGGCGACGTCATCGTTGTCGACAAGGACCAGTTTGAAGCTCCACCGGAAACGCTGCAGGGCTTTCATCGCGAGCTGATCACGGGGTCGTACAAGCTGCAGGGCCGATTGATGCTTGTCTTGAATCTTGAGGCTGCGGTTCGTGTGGCTGCATAGGCTTGTTTTCCCTTTGAGTGCTGTCGGCCTGATGCGACGATGGAACAGCAACTAACGCAAACATGCTCCGTCACCAAATCATCCACGAAACATTCTGTCAGCGGTGCTCCTTATGAACCTGTGCCACTACATCCCTGAAAGACTTCGATCTTCCGTTGCGATCCTCGTCGCGCCTCTGGCCTATGGGATTGCGATGACTGTGGTCGTTCTGCACGCAGAAAGCGTTCAGACACACGATCAAGCCGAAGTGGCCAGTCCAACTTTGGCACCGACGGTCGAGGCTGAAGTTTCAGAGACCCCCGCGGAGACTAGCTTCAGCGACGGACTCTATGAAAAATACTCGTATGCTGCATCCGCTTTTCTGATCGCGACAGCGTTATCCACGGTCGTCATATCCCGTATGCTTTCGCTGAAGGACCAACAGTGTTCTTCTGAGGGCAACCGATCCAAAGCGTATGCCGACCGTGTGAGACAATATTCATCCGAGATGGCTGCTGTTGCTCAG
>CAIJTV010001276.1:0-2742 GCA_903823635.1 uncultured Planctomycetaceae bacterium | reverse complement strand
GGAACAGAAACTTTCAGGAATGTGCCGCGTTTCAGTGTACGGGTTCACCACAGACGCCCGCATACAGTACGCTGTCGGTCTGTGGCAGTCGGAGTTCCGTGGCGATTTCACGCTCCAGGCAAGCGCCCATGGGAACGGTGCTTAGTCCAAGGCTCGCCGAAACCAGGCAAAGGTTCTGCATGAGGTGTCCTGCCTCCAGCAGCAGGAAGCGGTCCCCGCGTTCACCATACTTCTCAGCGACTCGCTGAGTTTCCCCGATCATCAGCCAAAGAAACGCGCCTCCATCGATCCGGTGAAGGGATGGAACGAGTTCCCGCCATCGTTCTGGAGTTGTTCCGTCAGAAAGCTGCGACAGCTCGTGGCCAACCCGGTCGTAGTGATAAACGCCTGCCGGAAGCCAGCCGCCCTGCCAGTGGACGACAAACAACTCAACCGCCTGCAGCCCTCCAGCGGACGGCGCTGGGCCGCGAAATTGGTCACCCGTGATTCCGTGCGAGGCTTGCAGCAATCGCCCGAGTGTGTGGATTGCCGGGAATTGTGTCTTCAGCTTTCGGGGGGAACGGCGATTGGCGAGCACCCCGTCGAGGCTGTGCCGCCAGCGTCGGCGGTTGCGCGGCAGCGGCCATTTCGGGTAGCCGGGGTAGCGGCGAGGTTCGGCGACATTGGCGTCAGCTTCCGCCCGTTCTATTCGCTGGACGAGCTCTGGCAAATAGAGGCGATCCAGTTCCATCAGCCGCAACCATGAGGTGAGAGAATTCATTGTGGTTTTCCACTCAGGCAAATGGATGAGGCGGCACGGAGACCCATTCGGCGGCGTTTCGGTGCTGCCACATTGGGCCCCCGAGAAACGGCAGACGATGATCACCGTGCAGCGGTTGTAGTCCAGGGATCAATACACGCAACACGAGCCAATCCAAGGGGGGCGAGACAAACCCTGGCGGCGTGAGGTTTCGGAAAAGAACGGGATGGGCTTTCCCAAGTTTCGCCTGCAGGTCCTGAAGCCTGTCTGTGCCATCGGCGTGGGGATCGCACGTTGGCTTAATAGATTTTTCCAGCACGGTCTCTGACAATCGTTCGGGGTTCAGGACATAGTACATCGCGTGCTCAAAGAACGTCTTGGGAACCTTCAATTCCGGTTGCCCTTCTTTATGCCATCTGGACAGCAGAGTCCGCAGGCAATGTCGGCCCTGCACGGCTTCAAGAATGGATTTCATCCAGCTGGCCCGACGAGTTTCACGACACGAAGAACCTACAGAGAAGACCCAGCCTTCGTGATCGGGCCCACTCACGGTGACCATGGTCACATGATTGCTGTAGGGCGTGCGAATGTGATAGAAGCGATACTTGAGATTCGGGCGATCAATGCGACTCCAGACATCAGGACCAAGCAAATCGCGAATGCTTTCAGTGTCCCACTCCTCGACGGGGTAGACGCCCCACCATCCACCGACGATGGCGTCTCTTTCGATGACTTCCTGAGCACCTCGTAACAAGATCGGATCGCCCATACGGCCACTGGAAAGGCCTGTCGAGAAGCCGAATGTGTGATGCTGACACTCACCGTATCTTGGCATCAGGTACACCAATTCCTCAGGAACCCATGCGGGCTCGCCGGTCGAGGCTTCACGACAGCAGACCCACCGGCAGATCGTCTCCGGTGTCAGGGAAGGAAAGGGGAATCCGAGCGATTTGTATTGCTCCGAATGAAACAAAACCCAGCGTCCGGGATCGATGGCAGGTTCGTCCAGTGGCCATGTAGCCCATGATGACTGGAGCGATTCATCAGCAGGCAGCACGCGTGCCAGCATTCGTTCGATGGCCTCACCCACACACGCCTGCTCCGCAGCTTCCGCCGACCAGCCAGCACCGGAGCACGCAATTTGCTCCTCCCCAGTGTTCCAGCCGGGCACTTCACCGGCTGTCATCGCTAAAGACGGATCATGCGGTCGCAGCTCGACGTGTACGAGGAGGTTGAAGATTCCCGTGAAACGGCTCTCATACCATGCGGGCACAGGAGCACCCCTGACAAGCTGGATCCTTGAAGACCCGGTGCCCGCTCACTTCCATGGAATCCAGCTCAAGCACATGCAATCGAAAGACAGCGGACAGCGGCGAATCGTTCAACTGGCCCAGCTTCCAGAAAACAAGCTGCTCCAGAATTGTCAGGCCCTCAGAGGGAAACGGGACTGCAGTAAAGTGACCTTCGTTCTGCCCATGTTTCACGAGAGATTCATAAAGATGTGGTGCCGGAGACAGCCACTGAAAATGTCGCATCAGACATTCCAGACAAGGGCCTGCATTTGGCAGAAACACGGGACTCACAAAGCCACGGCTCGCCGGCCCCGTCGTCGCCCAAAGCCATGGACCCGCTGCAGCCTGCTGGCAACGAGTGTTGAATTGAAGTACAGCGCCGGGATCAAGTGCGTCCTGGCACAATACGGTCAGCACCGAGGCTGACTGCGTCCCAGATTTGGACAGGATGGGCCACAATGTTTGATTTGCGGGTTTTGGGGCTGCGGCTTCCGTGACGTTCGGCTCAGGCTTATTGCTTAAAAAACGTTCTCCGGCCGTTTTCTTCAGTCGATCAGCTAACTCGCCCCGTCCCTCGACTACCAGGCGGAACGAGTTGGGAATCAGGAGCCCCTCCACTGGCCCGTCAATCAGGATGCGTTCGCCGTAGAGCCGTTCCATCAGTTTGCGTGCCGCCTCACGATCCGCATCGGGAACTTCAAGCAGCAATGT
>CAIJTV010001275.1:0-1738 GCA_903823635.1 uncultured Planctomycetaceae bacterium | reverse complement strand
GTTAAGGGCCATACAGTCAGCAAACTTTCAGTGGTCAATGAATCAGGATTTTCGTTCGAACGAGATGCCCGTCAGGCGAAAGTGATCGATCACTTGCTGCATGGCCTGTTCACCTCTCGGGCCCCACTGATTCGTCATTGCGTAGGTTTTTCCGTCGGCATGCATGAGTTCAGAATCTTCATAAAACCAACGAATCGGATCGAACTGTTCCGACTGCTGCCTCGCAAGAGTTGCAAAGCCCGCTGAGTCCACCGTGCCGTCAACGCTGAAAAAGAGTTTCTTCCTCCAGCTCAAGACAGCACCCACGTCGGCCGGACGCACTCCCGCTGAACAGATGGCTTTGATAACAGTAAGGACCGCTTGACGCTTTGGAAGATTCGAGTGAACGGCTCCGTGAATTTGGACATCGAACCGGGTGACATCACGCGACGACTTGCGAGACTCTCGTTCCTTCTGGTGCTTTTCTCTCAGACGAACCTGGTAATCCTGAGCTTCCGGCAACGGGATGACCTGCTGTACGTCCAGAAGCAAATTGTCGCGGCTGCCATAGGGCTTGATGCGAACGCAGCGAATATCGAGGTCGCATTCGTTCAGCCATATGACTGCCGTTGTCAGTTCTCTGGAGAATTCTGCAGATGCAAGAACAATCCGAACGTCCTGAGCGAATGCTTCTTGTTCAGGATCGTCCCAGCCGAGGTGCTCCATCAGGATTGTTTTGGCCTCCCGCGGGTCACCTTCAGCAGCCAAGTAAACTTCGAAAAGCTGCACGACTCGATCAAAGCTGAGCGTGGAAACCATTGCCGCATAACGAATGGCCTGCAATTCCATATGCCCGCCGTCTTCGGTGCGCTTCAGCTCGATCACGACCAGATTGGCTAACTTATCAATGCCGAGCAGGTCAATTCGCCTGCGGCTATCCTCCCAGTCGCTGAATTCTTCAGCAAAGATCAGTGTTCCGGGCGAAATGATTTCGATTTGTTTTTTCAGCAGCCGCTGCAGATCGCCGCGTTCACTAATACTGATGCCTGCAAAGGTCGTCTGTTCAAGAGCTTCCAATGCATTGTCAGTCATTCGGTAAATTGCCATTCAGTAATCTTACCCAACTTTCGCATACAGTGCTGACTCAAGTTCTTTGATAGCGTCGCGATACTTCTCAGCGCCGCCGAACAGCCCAGTGATTTCAACTGGTGTGCCGAACTTGTCAAGCGGCTGCACCCTGAGGATGTTCAGGAATTCGATTGTTTCAATGCCTTCGTCGGCATACTTCTCCAGCAGAGCCTCCAGGACGGCTCGTGCCTTGTCGCCGTACGTTGCGAAGTAGTTTCGTTTCTTGACGTTTTCTGCACGCTCACGACGCTTCAGCGCCGAACTGGTGGGGCTGGATTATCTGAGGTTTCCCCAGCTCCTTAGTCAGCACCCCGATCGGACAGGATGGGTAGGCGTGTGACGCGTGTGCGATTCGCGTGGGAACGTGAGCTGTTGGCAAGTTCGTAACGACCAAGATCAGCCGGTTGCCGCGACTGATTTTCCAATGTGTGCGCAGCCCATCGGCAACTTATGGCTGCATCTCTTTGTTCGCCTTCGTTCACTCTGAGTTTTGCTTCACGATGCGGCGTAACGCCATGATCGTCAACGGCGGATCGCTCGAGTGCAGCATTGCGTGACAGTTGGGACAAACAGGTGTTAAGTCGCGTGTCGGATTGACTCGATACTCTTTTTTTCGGGCAGCAATGGGATT
>CAIJTV010001274.1:0-16773 GCA_903823635.1 uncultured Planctomycetaceae bacterium | reverse complement strand
GATAATGCCAAGACATGGACAATGCCTAACGAGCCACAAATACGCTGACTTGAAGGATCCCTTCCTGACACCCAGGAGGCACATTTCCCAATCGAGATTGCACTTTTGAACCCTGCAAGTGTACGCTGACCAGATAACAGAGCCTGCCGTTCTGGTCTTTGCAAGAGGAGTTGGCGATGTCTCGTGTTCACTCGCGTCGAGGTTTTCTGGCCGATGTTGGACAAGGAACGCTGCTTGCGACGCTCGGTCCGGCAATGCTCACTGATCTTGGACTTGCTCCCAAGTTATTCGCAGAAGAACTCGACTCGCCGCTTCAGTTCGGTGACCTTGAACCGCTTGTTTGTGCTCTGCAGGAAACGCCGGTTGAACAGTTGCAGGCTTCGCTGGTGAAAAAGTTGCAGGCGGGCTTGCCCCTGAAGACTTTGGTGGCCGCAGCAGCTCTTGCAAACGCCAGAACCTTTGGCGGCGAAGACTATATCGGCTTTCACACATTCATGGCGCTGGGCCCGGCACTCAAGATGTCGGCTCTGATGCCTGCGGGTTCTGAAGCACTACCGGTTCTGAAAGTTCTGTATCGCAACAGCAGTCGGATTCAGGAATTCGGAGGCCGCGAATCCGAGGTACTGCATGGTCTTTCAGCATCATCGCCAGTCAATGAACTCAATCCGACAGCTCTTCATGATGCCATCAAAGCCAAGGATGCTAACCACGCGGAGCAGATTCTTTCTGCGTTCGTGTCAGCCGATCCTCGAAGTGCCCTCGACGCGTTGATCCCGGCCGTTCAGGATAATCCGGAAGTTCACCGAACAGTGCTGCCATACCGCGCGTGGGACATGCAGGAGATCGTCGGTACTCAGCACGCCCTCACATTGCTTCGCCAGTCACTGCGATATTGCGTTCGCGCCGAACCAGCACGCCGTGCGGAATGGGATGAGCATGGCAAGATGCTCGTCAGCCTGCTCGATGAATGCCATCTGAACGGCAAAGAGCCGGGCACAAAGAAGGCCGAAGACGCTTTCGTCCAGCATCTTAGCCAGACGTTTGCGACGGGCACTCCGAGCGACGCAGCGAAAGCAGCCGCAACCGCCCTCGCCGAAGGTTATGAACCGGCTGCAATCGGTGAAGCAATTTCTCTTGCCGCCAGTCTATTGGTTCTGCGAGACGGTGGCCGCCTTCCTCAGTGGGAGGATCGTCTCAAACCTGCAGGCACAGTCCACGGTGATTCCGTTGGCGTTCATGCCAGCGACGCGGCCAATGCCTGGAGAAATCTGGCTCGCGTTAGCAGTGGTCGGAATGTGTTCGCCTGCCTGATTATCGGTGCCTGGCAGGTCGCACGAGATCGCTCGTATCCGGGGAACCTGCTGGCAGAAGCCCTGCCCGCAAAGCATCATCTCGATCGACTCTCAGCGACTGATGCAGATGGCCTGTTGCTCAAGCTGGATGAAGCTGTCCAGAACAACCTTCAGGGACATGCCACTGCGGTGGCTCAGCGTTATGGCCAGTTGGGATTGCCTGCCGACCGACTGTTCAGCACTCTGCTCAAGTACGCCGTCAGCGAAGATGGTGCGTTGCATGCGGAGAAATACTTCCACACTGTGTGGGACGATTTCCACTCAACCCGCGAATCCGTCCGCTGGCAGCATTTGGTTTCGTTATCCCGAGTCACCGCAAGCGAATATGGCAAACCGGCCGCTGGACAGGAAGAAGCTCGATCGCTGCTCGGTTTGTCATGACAGAATACGGTTCGTAGGGCTTGTGGTTGCGATGCGCTGACCACCTGTTACCTTCTGAAGTCCCTTCGGGACGAGTCGCAACAGGTCGACTTCCCGAATCTATTTCAGTCTTTTTTTCGAAGCACGCTCTTCATTTTTCACTGACATTTGCGCGTTGGTTATTTCATTCCGTCATTCATTTTCGCTCGTAATCAAAATCCAGCGTGGTCTCTGCCAGAGTGATACTTTTGACCGCCTCCAGAAGACCTTTGTGAGTGGCCTGTTGCGGGGACAGTTTTAAGTCCTCTGAAAGAGCGAAGACCGTGATGTGATATGTCTTCACGCCCGGACCGCGTGAGCACATCGGATCAAAGTCAGATTTCCTACGGTCGTTGAAGCCGGCCTTTCCGATATCTTTCTGATTCTGCTTCAGACCATTCACTGATACCGGAATGTTGTAAACAACCCAATATGATTTCTCCTGATCCGGCGCGGTGTGCCAGAGACTGAATGCGATAGACTTCGTTCCTTTCGGGAGATTACTCCAGGCGATGGCCGGGGATTCACTTTTGCCATCGCAGGTGCAGTCGACGTTGAGCATTCCATCCTTGTCGATTGAAGAGCTCATCAGCTTCATGTCGCCCACGGACTTTCGTGATGCAGACTTTGGCTCATCCTTTGGCATCTCTTTACGTGGAGGCCTCTTGCCCTTGCGACCGCCTTCCGGCCGATCATCTCGAGGCGGTCCACCCTGACCACCCGGCCGACCACCTCGAGCTGGCCTGGCGGTGTACTCTTCCGTGGCTGTTTCGCCTTCGGGGGTTTTGAACGTGAATTTGGCGGAGCCATTTTCTGCAACCGTATAATTGACCGTGCCCTTGCGGCCGCGAACTTCGTACGTCAGCACATGACTGCCCGGCTTTGTCGTTTCGAAATCAACAATCTTCGCTCCCTGAAGTGGTGGAAGAGCGGGCCGCGGCGATTCAGCTCGCGGCTGAGGATCGACCTGGCCGTCGCGTTCGACGACTTCTCCATAAAAGCCACCGTTGAGATACGGATACTTCTTCGTCGCGTGGTAGTGATAGTTTCCATCGGCATCTTTGTGCCCGTTCCACTGATCCAGCGGAGCAAAGTCCGGAGCCTTCTCATCCTGATATCCATAGATCGGATAGCCATCCAAAGCCCAGGCGACAGGAACGTCATTACCGATCTGCTTCTGCAAATGAATCGGAGCGATGTGATAGTGATAATCGTCAGCTCGACCGCAATGACCTCCCCAGTTATCGAGTTCCCCGGCGATCAACGTGTCAGTTCGCCCATCATTTTTGATCGGATTGAAGATCGGAATGCCATTGACTGCGACCGCGATGGCTCCTCGAAAAAAGTTGTCTTTTGCTGACATGGGTTCCTTCGCTGGGACCGGATACAACGGAATCTGCCATGCGTTGCTGCCCGTGTATTTCTGAGGCATCGGCACTTGCTGCTGCCATGCTGTGATGCCGACCATCATCTGGTGATCAGGAATACCGTTGGATTCGACATAGAAGTAATCCGCGTCAGACCGAGTCTTCACAGTCGACTTGAAGGACTCGAAACTCTTCTGAAGCAACGGAAGACCAGGATCTAACGCCGCTGCGTTTCGACCTTGCGCAGTTCGCTTCGCCTTTTGCGAGGTCAGAACATATTCAGGCTGAGTGTTGATTGCCGCGATTTCACGGGTTCGTTCTTCGATCCAGCTTTGATCAGTTTCTGCAAGTCGATCAATGGTCACCGGACGAACGAAGCCATCCGTCTGTCGAATGTAGACACGTCCATCTCTTACAGAGACGAACGTGCCTTCGATGGTTGTCTGGGATTCGGTGATGGTCCACGTGCGCACGTTGATGGCCAGCGATAAATGGATGTGATCGTCTGCGCCGTCGTGGGCGAACAAAGCCGAAGCTGACAAGATGATGATCGTGGCAGCGTTGACGATTTTGTAATCTGACATTATTGGAGATCCACAAGGTTGAATGTTGGAGTTGCGGTTCAGCCCGGAGGGCTTCAAGAAATTAGCCGGTGGTAAGCGAAGCGCCACCACCGGAAATTTGAACCAAAAACACCTGCATCCCGGAGGGATGCCAGAATTCTTTTTGACGAAGTATCCATGTCCACATTTCTTAGCCTGCATTACCACATCATCTTCAGCACGAAATACAGAAAGCCGTGGATCGGCGACGCATGGATTGATCGTTTCCATGAGTACATCGGAGGAACCATTCGCGGTCTGGACGGCGTGCCTGAATCAGTTGGAGGAGTGAACGATCATGTTCATTTGCTGGTCGGCCTGAAGTCCACTCATCGACTTTGCGATTTCATGCGTGAACTGAAAAAGAGTACCTCTGAATGGGTTCATGAAACAATCAAGGAGCCTCGCTTCAATTGGCAGGAAGGATACGCGGGGTTTACTGTCAGTCCGACATCTCGAGCCGGTGTGAAAACGTATATTGGACGGCAGGCAGAGCATCATCGGAAGCAGACATTTCAGGAAGAGCTCATCGAGTTGTTGCAGAAAGCAGGAGTTGACTTTGATCCAGAATATCTGGATTAAGACGGGGCTCAAGTTCTGGCATCCCTCCGGGATGCTGGTCTTTTACTTCACAAACCCGGTGGTGGCGCTGCGCTGACCACCGGCTAATCTCTGAAGTCCCTCCGGGACGAAATGCAACGTTGGTTAAGTTTATTTCTGCTTCTTCATACCGCCTTTTCCACCCTTGCGAGCAACGGGTTCGGCGTTGGGGTCGTAATCGGGATTCGGCGTGGCGAATTGAGCATCCACGTCACGGAGATATGCCATCAAACGGTCTCTCAGCATTTCGGCATCGCGAGGTAGTTCTGCAGCCAAATCGTTTTGTTCCGAGATGTCTTTCGACAGATCGAACAGCACGTCACGATCTGATTCGTAGAAGTGGATCAGCTTAAGATCACCCAGTCGAATCGCCGAATGTGGTCCGTCGTCGTCGCTTTGATAATGAGGGAAGTGAAAGACGAGTTCTTCCCGAGCACGTTTGACTTCACCCTGGCCATTGTTGGCCAGCAGCGATGTGATACTGCCGCCTTCGATGGTCTTCGGAAGCTGGCCTGCGGGAACATTGGCCCATTCACAAAACGTCGGATAGAGGTCATATCCAACGACGGGAACATCACACCACGAGTTTGCATTAACGCCCGGCCCGCGAACAATGAAGGGAACTCGAATGCCGCCTTCCCACATCGTGCCTTTGCCGCCATTCAGTCCTGTGCGTTTATCGCCGCCCGCGCCGTTGTCGGACATATAGATGACGTAGGTGGTTTCAGCGAGTCCCAGTTTGTCGACAGATTCCATCACTCGACCAACGCCGGTATCCAGATCTTCCGTGATCGCCGCCACCGACGATCGCTTCGCGTTACTACCTGCCGCAACGTTGGCGTATTTCGCCTTGGTCGCTTCAAGAGCATTCTCGGCTGCGTGCAGAGCATTCCACGAAAGCTGAATAAAGAACGGCTTGCCTGTTTTCTGGCATTTGGCCATGAAGGCTTCGGTTCGTTCCGCCATCCCAAAGATGTCGACGGGATTCGGATCCTTGAACTGGAACGCGTTTTCGTTGCCGGTGTCGCCGTCACTCTCGTCGTAGCCATGCTTCTCTGGGCCTCCACCGGCGATGTGCCATTTGCCGTAATGTGCCGTCGCATAACCTGCTTCACGCAGCATTTCGCCGATTGTCGTTTCACTCGCGGCGATACTCTTGATCAGCCTTGGTTCCGTCAACTTGTGGCCCTCTTCCGCCGGAGCCGCCTTGGTCCAATGAAGAGATGCCGGACTGCGACCAGTCTGCAGACTAATCCGCGTCGGCGAACAGACCGAAGCAGGCGCGTAGCCAGAGGAGAATCTCATGCCCTGAGATGCCAACCGTTCAATGTTCGGAGTGTGAAAGATCGCGCCTTTCGCACCTGGATGATTGGGATGCATTGCCACCGAAAGCCCACTCCATCCCTGATCGTCGGACAGCATCAGAATGATGTTGGGTTGGTCTGCAGCGAAGGCGATCGCGGGGGCAAGCATGAGAATTATAAGCGTGAGTGTTTTCATCATGATGTCTCAAGATTTTTGTAGGGTGGGACCAGCGGCTGCTAAGCCGCGCCGGCCCACCATCATCAACGTGCAAACATGGTGGGCCGGCGCTCGCGTTCGCTTGCTGGTCCCACCCTACGATTTAAGATCACTCCACCTCAACGCGGCGATTGGAGTCATGATGCGACTCATGATCGAAGAACCGCACATCCAGAGAATCTTCCGACAACAGCGTTAGCCGGAGGGTCAACGATTCAGGCCCATAGGGCATTTCGATGAATCGCATTTGGCGTATGAGTCCGCTTTCGACTTCATAACTGATCTCGACTCGCCTTGGCCCACGTTCTTTGGGATGGCGGACAGCAACCAGCAAACGCGTCGCTGGTTCGGAACTCTCACCGTCTTCAACCGGAAGCAGTTGAACGTCATAGGCCCGACGAAGACGTTCCAGACCGTCGTGAATATTGACCAGCGGCATCTCATGCTCGTGGCCTGGAAGATCGCGGTTAAAGCGATTCAGATCTTTACTGTATCGCACTGGACCATCTGGTCGAACCGCCCAGCTCACTTTGCCGTTGCTACCAGTCACAAACGGGCCAGCATTGGTGATGCGACTGAGCACAAATTGCTGGCCATCGCGAACATACAACGTCGCTCCGTCCATCGGAGCTTTGGGAGGCCGGCCATCTTCCGGCGATGGCCCACGACGACCCCTGTGAGGCAGCACGGCTTCTTCGACAGTAATTTGATACGTTCGGTCCATGGTGTGAGCATTCAATTCTATCAGTCGCTGCAATTCACCAGCAGCTGCGACTGCGGGATTGTCCACGAAGCTTTTGAGGAACACTACGATCGCAACACAAATCAGTGACGCGGTTGAAACCAGCGCGATCACTGACCGGCGACGCGTCATCGCGCCGGCGAGCGGCTGGGCGTCAGCCCTCCGAGTGAAAGCCTCCGCATTTTCCACAGCAAACTCATCACCAGCAGAACGACTCGGAGGACTGACGTCCTGCCGCTCGCCGGAGATGATCATTTCATTTCGAAGGCGATCATGCAGCATCACCGCAGCCGCGAACGTGCGAGCGTTCTCAGGCGACGACCTGATCCACGCGGGTAGTTCTTCGTGCTGCTCGATCGTGAGCACATCATCCAGATACCCATCAATCAGAAACTCGGCAGCCTCATTCATTGGATAGCTCCCTGAACGGAGGCTTTATGATCGATGCATTCTCGCAACTGTTCTCGAATTCGCTGAAGTGATTTTGCCACTGAATTCGCGGTCATGCCGATCATCTCTGCAATCGCTGCGGGCTTGAGATCCTGCTGGTAGCGCAGTTCACACATTATCCGAGCCCGACCTTCGAGCGACTTCAGGCACTCATGGAGAAAATCCAGCCGCGGCTCGCCCACTTCGGCGGCAGTTGAAAACGCAACCTGCAGCGCATCAATGGTTTCAGGATCGAACTCAAGCACATGATGGTCTCGACGACGTCGTCGCAGATAGAGCCCAACCTGATTGCGAGCCACTCCGATCGCCCAGGCGACAAACGGTCTTTCAGCATCCCACCGATCGAAGGACTCTATCACCGCAACCGCAACATCCTGCAGGACATCGTCTCGATCACGAAAATCGCGGACGACCGTAGTAATAAATGCGGAAACGGCCGGCTGGGCCAGAGTCCACATTCGAGTTGCCTGTCGAGTTTGGTCGTCCACAAATCTCCCCTGTTGATCGGCCCTTTCAGTACTTATCCGTGGGGAGCAGATTATGACCAGAAATTCTGAGATTACCTGTTTTGGCCAGAAAAGCCGCCGTTTTTACGGCCCGATTGACTGATTGCTGATTGGCGAGTTTCGAAAGCCCTCAACAAAAAAGCCCGACTCACTGGGAGCCGGGCTTCAGAAGAATCAGGGCTGGATTCAGCCAATCGTCTAGTTCATACGATAGGCTGTTTCACCGTGTTCCGTCACGTCGAGGCCTTCTTCTTCAGCTTGATCTGTGACCGTGAATCCAATTGTTTTGTGGATAATCAGACCGAGCACTGCCGTCAGCACGAAGCCATAAACGGCCGCCGCACCGATTCCGGTCAACTGCAGCATGACTTGATCCATCCCACCGACGACAGGTCGAATCGTGAAGTAACCGACAAGAACAGCTCCCAGAGCTCCACCGACTCCGTGAACGCCAACGACGTCCAGTGAGTCGTCATACTTCAGAACTTGCTTAAGCTGAACTCCAAGGAAGCAAACAACTCCACCAATCAAACCAATCACGAGCGCACTGCCCGGACTGACGTGACCCGCACATGGAGTGATCACAACCAGACCAGCTACCATTCCGGACGCAACACCGATGGCCGTTGGTTTACCGGCATGAATCCACTCCGCAATCATCCACGACCCGGTGGCTGCTCCACCTGCAATCGCTGTTGTCGCAAAAGCCATCACCGCCACTGCACCAGAAACCGGAAGAAAATCTTTACCGACGGCGATAGCAGATCCGGCGTTAAAGCCGAACCAGCCAACCATCAGGAATACTGCTCCCATAAGAGTCCAGCCGATGCTGTGAGGCAGGAAAGGCCCCTTTGGGAACCCATGACGTTTTGGAAGAATCAGGATCAAAGCAAGAGCGGACGCTCCGGCCAGAACATGCACAACCGTGCCGCCCGCGAAGTCCAATACGCCTTTCTGGAACAACCAACCGTTGACGTTCCACACCCAGTGAGCAACGGGGTCGTAGACAAGCGTGGCCCACAGAACAACAAAGATACACCAGGCACTAAACTTCACTCGCTCAGCAATCGCACCGACGATCAGAGCCGGAGTAATGATCGCAAACATCATCTGGAACATTGCAAAAAGCAGTTCCGGAACACCAGTCGGCGACGCACCCGTCGTGTCACCACTGGTAACGATTTTGCCAAAATAATTTGGGCTGGCAGGATCAACGTCGGAGAAACCTTTCAGAAACACAAGGCTTGAATCCCAGCCAAGGTAGCTGATAGCAGGCTTGTCGGAGCCGTCCTCATTCTTGCCACCATCGACAGAAATCGCTGAGGGTACAGCGAATGTAAAGCTATAGCCGCAGGCGACCCACTGGATCGTGATGATCGGGACACAAACCATCACGCACATGAACATATTCAGCACGTTCTTGGCCCGAACCATCCCGCCGTAGAACAAAGCCAGCCCTGGCATCATGAAGCACACCAATGCCGCACTGACCAAAAGCCAGGTTGTGGATCCGGTGTCAATTGTCCCTGCAAGGTGAGGCGCAACAGCTGGAGCAGCCTCTGGGGTTTCTGCGGGCGTTTCCGGACTGGCTGCTGCAGAAGCCGCAGGTACCGCGGTTTCAGCGGCAGGCTCCTGAGCCAACACGGTGCTGAATGAAGATAGCATCAACAAAGCAGCGGCCAGCATAGAAGCCCATTGGCTCCTTAACGGCCGCGCAAAAAACATCGTCATCGCCTGTTCTCCTTGGTCTTTCTGAACTACGTGGTTAGGGAAGGTTTTCCTGAATCTGCTGCAGGCAACGGAGAACTGCACTGCAACAATTTCAGACAAGTTCTTAACAACAACACCCTGCAGAAAATGATAATCAGCAAAGTGCTGACGCTGATGTGGGTCAGCATCACTTGCGGCAGCAGTCGGAAAGACTGTCTGGCCTCGTAAAGCCTCAGTGAGGCCCAATCATGTCAAAACCGAAACGCTCGAGACCGTTTCCAATCCGAGCGTTTCGTTTTTTAGTCCATAGTCCACGGCATCAAAAACAAGTTTTGATTTTGCCTGCCGTAACCACGGAAATTGACTCAACAAAACGTCAACTAGTAGGCACTGTCAGCGGCATAGCAAGGCATACCGTGCTCGTGCACATCGAGTCCTTCAACTTCTTCCTGACGAGAGACTCGCAGAAGATTGGTCACCTTGAGCAGTCCGAAGACGATCGTCATTACAACCAGTGAAAAACCAGCGATTGAGAAAGAGCCAATCGCCTGAACCACTACGTCTTTGCCTTCTCCAAAGATCCCTGTTGCAATACATGCCCACAGGCCGCAGCATCCGTGGACCGGGAAGGCACCAACCGGATCGTCAATCTTCAACTTGTCGAGCGCCATGATCGCAATCATGACGATCACGCCAGCGATCGCCCCGATGATCAGCGATTCGTTATTTGTCACACAGTCACAGTTGGCAGTGATACCAACCAAACCTGCCAGAATGCCGTTCAGACACATTGTCAGGTCAGGCTTCTTGAACACGATCCAGCTAAGGAACATTCCAACGCAACCACCTGCACAAGCAGCCAGTGTTGTGTTGACCGCAATCTTGCAAACCGCAGCGACGTTACCACCACCGGCAAACGCAAGCTGACTGCCAGGATTGAAGCCATACCAGCCAATGAGAAGGATGAATACACCGAGACAGGCGTAGGCAAGATTGTGGCCAAGAATCGGCAACGACTTTCCGTCGGCAGAATACCGGCCAATTCGCGGGCCGAGCATCCAGGCACCAGCAAGAGCAGCAAACCCGCCGCAAGCATGGACCACCGCAGAACCAGCGAAGTCATGAAAACCCATCGCTCCCAACCAACCACCGCCCCACTTCCAGAAGCCGACGACTGGATACAGAAACCCTGTGATGACCACGGTGTAGATCAGGTAGCCTGAAAACTTCAGACGTCCAGCAACAGCTCCAGAGACGATGGTCGCTGTGGTTGCACAGAAAGCGGCCTGGAACAGGAAGTCAGCCTGCGGATGAAGTTTACGAAGAGTTCCCGGAGCGTTTGAGAAGCCCGCCTTCATGTCGTCAGCAGAGACCTCTGCAGAGAAATCTGGCTGAGCATAACCAAAGTACTTCCCGGCGAAATCAGCGCCTGGATACATCATGGCGTAGCCACAGACGTAAAACAGAAGCACTCCAATGCAGAAGTCGATCGTGTTCTTGAACAGAATGTTGACCGCATTCTTCGCAGAGTTCAGCCCTATCTCCACAAGAGCAAAACCAGCCTGCATGAAGATTACGAGGACTGCGGAAATGAACAGGAACAGGCTGTCGATCGAATAGGAAATTTCCGTCGTGTCCGGAACGCTATAGGTCACTTCTTCAGCAGGAGCCTCTGCTGGGGCCGCAGCTTCTGCGGCCGGGGCAGCTTCCTCTGCAGGTGCTGCAGCCGCTGCTTCAGCGGGCGGATCCTGGGACATTGCTGTCAAAGGAGAGCTTGCCAAGAAACACAATCCCAGAGTGACCACCATTGCGGCTGGCCGCAGTCGGGTCCACAAACTTCCAATCATCGCCTTTTCTCCTCGCTTATTTACTTGCTGTCTTCTTGAATTCGTAGTCATGTCCCTGCTCAGGGACGGCACTCGTTGTGATGGGTGGCCAAACATTGGGCATTGCACCCTTATCGCTGTCGAAAGCTGATCATGGCGATGTTCCAAATCCCGGCCGAAACCAGAACAAACCCCAGAGGCACTCCTGCCAGCCTTCTTCAGCAACCATCCATGCCAACGAAATGAACTGGTGCCTAGAAATGCAAACAACGTGCCCGAGCGTTCAACAATGTGCTTGCGTTCAAACCTAAAATGAATGCCATCAAGCACTTGTGTGTTTTCAATCAGTGTGAGAATTGAACAAAAAATAGTGTCCAAACGGCTTTGTGCTTTCATTTCACGCATACGTGTTCAGTTCGAAGGCACTGGTAATGAACAGCGATTATCCGGGCTTGGATGCTCCCCTCATTCTGCCGGTTTTTGTCGATCACATTCCACTATTCTAGTCCCCGATATGAATCCGCTGCCTATCTGCGTGGCATTCTGCCTGCATTCCAATTTCGGACTCTGGACCGCGCATTTTGCGGTTTACAGAGGTAGCAGCGCAGATTGTTCAGGCTTTCAATCTTCAGTTCTCACCGCAGATGAACTTTGCTGAACGAGCCGGCCGATTTAGCGGAGAGACCGCAGGAAGTAGGGGAATTGGTGACTTCAGCCCGTGAAAATACGATTTCCGTTCTGGATTCAAATAGCCGTCAAAGCCACCATGGATGAAGGCAGTCTGCCTCCGTTAGCCGGACAGTTAGTCGCCTGAAGCCCTGGGTGAGTTGGAAAGATTGGAATTCTTCGATGCTTGTTCCTGAACGATTCGTTGTATCGCTCAAAAAGAGCCGACTTGCTGGATTCGCGCTGATCCTTTCCTGTGGTTCGGGAATCCTCGCTCAGGAGGCTGACACACCGACGGACACGAACTCTGAATCAGCCACGGCCTCGGCGGCTTCGATTGCAATTGCTCCGGACCTCTATCAGTTTCCACCCTCAACCCCGGAAGAGCTTCTTCGAGCAGCACGGACAACTCTGCGCTTCGATCGAGTTGGTGACTCGCGTGCATTTCTGAGACGCATTCTGGAACTACAGTTGGGAGACACCGAGCTTACTGAACTCCGACGCAAGGCAGGAATCGACGTGTTCCTCGAACTGCGTCAGGATAGCCGACTGCAACCGGAAGCCGAGCAACTCCTGAAATCGATCAATGCGGCCAGCAAGGCTAAGATACGATCTGCAGAGGAGCTGACTGAGTTTGTCAAGAATCTTTCGGTGCCAGGCTCAGTCGGGGAGAGTGCGGCCACCGAACTGCTCACAGCTGGCGATGCCGCTGTTCCCGTACTGCTGAATGCCGACGAAAGCACCGAGGCCGGACAGCTTGCGAACAAGCTTTTGAGTACACAGGCTGCTTCTCTCAAGTACGCATACTTAAAGGAACTCCCTGCCGCCGATTCCACGACGAAAACGAAACTCCTGGGATTCATCGGTCAGAGTGGTGACTCGAATTTGGCAATCCACCTGTTGCGATGGCAGTTCGATTCAGGACTGGATTCAAATGTCTCTGAGGCCGCTCGGGATGCTATCAAGGATCTGCGTGCCCCTGAAAGCTCAATCGAATCTTCAACGCAGGCTGTCGAGCATTTGCTGAGGACCGCGGAATCACTGATCAGCACAGGTCACAAACGATTTGCGTCGCTGGACTCTGCTTCACTCGCAACCACGGCTGCCGAATCGGCGCCATCTGTGCTACCGTTGCTGGAGCAGGACATCAGAATCATCGCGTTCCAGAAAGAATCAAATGCGGCTCAATCCTATCTGAGATCTCTTGAGATCGGTGAGATCGAAGCAGACAACTCGACAAATTACGCCACGGCACTGACAGACGCAAAGGCCCGAGTTAAAGCGGCCACCGAACAATTGGAGACTGGTATTGCAGAAAGACAGTCTCTGCTGAAAAGCCTCCAGTCATCAGCAATCACGAGAACCGATGAACTCGCCAGGAATCATCTCACCGATGCGTTGATGCTTGACCCCAATAACGCCAAAGCCCGTCTCCTGATGATGGTTGTGACCGCCTCTGCAGCAGAACCGACTCCGGAGTCCGGTGGCGAGGCTCCTCCGGAAGTGACGAACGATGATCTTCTGAGCGCTCTGGAAGTTGCCCAGGATCTCCAGTGTTTTGACGCCGCGGCCAGCTTCCTGAGAGCCTTCCCCAAGAACTCAGCAGAATCTGCCTTCAACTCCCGGGCTCCACGAGTCCTGAGCGAGGCGTTAAAGAGTCCCGATGCAAGGGTTCGAACTCTGGCCGCCAGAATTGCTCGCACACGTTTCTCAGGGCAGTGCAGCAGTGCAACGGTTTCCCGTACATTTTTGGCAGCAAAAAACGGAAGCTTGAAGTCTGAGATAGTGATCGTGAGTCCCGATGACAGTCAATTGCGTACGTTGCAGGCCGTCTTTCAGGATGCGGGATTCTCAGCCGATATTGCAGAAACTGGTCCTGATGGATTTCAACTGGCAGCATCACAGTTGAACTGCGAACTATTTGTGCTGCAGGCTGAGTCGCCTATCTGGCCGATGGCCACAACTGTGGCCAATCTTCGGGCCGATGTGAGAACTCGCAACACACCAGTCGTGATTATCGGACAACCAAGGTTCCAGGATCGTGTCGCAGCTCTCGCTGAGATTTATGACGGTGTCTGGTTTATCCCGGAACCAGCCGGCACCGAATCACTGCTCAGCAAAATGGCTCAGACGAACATTCCTCCGGCCGCGCTGACTGCCGAGGATCGTGCCCTGATCAAAGCACTCGCTGAGTAAGCCACACTTCGCGCGGGGCGAAAGGAGAGGTTTCTTTGTAGCCGGATTCGTGAGAATTCGGTGAGCCTCAGTACAGGGCAACCGAATTCTCACGAATCCGGCTACTGGCAGATCTCTTCGTTCAAAGTAGACGTGAGGCTTCGTCGAGGCAGTCTTACGGTTAGACGACTGGTCTCAGACGTTCTGCCCCTTCAACAGGCAGTAACCAATAGCGATCGCAAAGACCAGCATGATGCAGTAGTCCTGCGGAGACAGATGATCCATCTTGTGAATCAGGATCTTCTGAATCTGCATCGCCCACCGCTGCAAACCAGAAACTATGCTGAGAAACATGACAAGACGCCTGTAAGAAAAGTCCGGAGAAGGACGAACCTGGAAAGCGGATCTTCCCGGATACAGATCTAGTCTTGGTCATGGGATCGGCCCTGCGGAGAGAGCCAGAAGATTTACCGACAGCGTCACCGACAACGGTGTCTGGTTGTACGGGAGATGACGATCCACCGGATTGTGACGGAATGATCAAAAGGCTTCAGTCACCAAAGACGATGGACTTACCTTTCCAGTCTTTGCTGGATGTGGCTTCTGCTGCGAACTGTGCATCAGCTTTTATCGTTGCAGTGAACAACCGCGATCTGGACGCCACCAGCACCGGCAGCATCTCAATCGGCATTGAACGAGTCAGGTTCAGGATGGAGGGCTGCTGATCGACACCGCCATTGATCATCGGGGCAATAACGATTTCGACTGGCGGTTCAAACAGCGATGCCAGAAGCACGATCGACTCAGCCCCGGACCGAGCACGCAGCCTCAATTCTTGCAACTTGGGGCATTCCTGACGCACAATCTGGATAGCTCGTCGGATATCCCAGACTCGCATTCCGTCAAGCGTCATCCCCAAAAGCTGAAATCGGCGACGAATCTGGATTTGTTTCGCCTCATTTCCGGCCCACGCCCCGCGGCCTGCACCTCGCGGAGCTGTCACAGCCTGCGCCTGAACAGGAGGCAGATCCACATCCGCACTGTCCTTCTCCGGATCAGAGTTCAGTTCGACCACAAGTTCCAGCGACGTAATCTCCTTCAGCGATTGACCATGAGGGACGCTGATGTCGACGGACAGAGAAACGTGCGGTTCACTGTCGAAGCTGAGTCGGTGCACATCCTGCTTATCTCCTTCAGAGATTTGCTCAACGTGAACCGTATTCGAGATCGCGGAGCTATCCATCTGCGGCCACGCTCGAAAGCTGCGATCCAGTAGCTGAGTCCCAAATTCATTTAAAAGCGTCTCCTGAGTCTTCAGCACTTCGCCGACCGATAGCGGTGTGGCAGCGGGAACAAACAACTCATCAACTCGAGTATTGATTTCATCGGCAGGAGTCTGTCCCAGCACTTTCAACTGCTCGGGCTGAAAATATCTGACCGCCGTTTTATCAATCATGGACATGTCGTCTTTGAGGAAGCGATTAAACCAGCGAAACGCATGGATATGCAGCTCCTGAGTATCGGAGTGCGGACCTTCGGTGATTTGCAGGCCCAGATTCTTATCAGCATCCAGCAACCGGTAGATGTGCCGTACCTGACGATGAATGTCGACAACTCCTTCCAGCGGAAAAATCGTGTCTTTGTCGGTGTTGGAAATCAACAGCGGTCGAGGAGCAACGAGGGCGGCGACTTTGGCATAATCCCACCGGTATGTGTTAACCATGAACATGCAGTCGCAATGACCTTCGACGCAGCCGTTCACCACATGATCGCGCAGCGACGTAGTTCCAGCGACAGGAACAGCACAGCGAATGCGTTCATCAAGTGCGGAGATCCACCAGCTGTAGGCACCGCCACCGGACCGACCTGTGACGCCAATTCTGGTCGCATCCACTTCCGGACGAGTCTCAAGATAATCCAGCGACCGAATACAGTTCCATGCTTCGACTCCCGCCGGCGTGTAGCCGCGAGAGTTCCACCACCAGCGATTCATCTTGTAGGTGCCATGATGAATCCCCTCAATCTCGCCCAATTGCAGAGTATCAATGATCAGGCAGTTGTAACCGTTGCGGGCGAACCAGCTTCCGTGATAGTGATAATGAGTCTTATTGCCGTAGCTGACGCCATCCTTTTTGACCTGCCCGTGACCGCACACATACAGAATGGTGGGCAGTGGTTTATCAGCGTTCTTTGGGCGGTAGAAATTACCTGTGACGTAGAGCCCTGGCATAGACTGAAAGTGAACTCGTTCGACAACGAATTCCGCCTCTTCCGTCGTTCCTTCCACCACAGGCTGCAGCGGCGTCTTCGCCGGCAGCGGATTCAGCCCAAGCATATCGAACAGTTGTTCTCGCAACTTCGGCTTTGCTTCATTCCATTCTGCCGCCGACTGGAACTGGGACAGTTCATTCGCTTGTTCGAGTTTGCTGACTTCTGATTCGAAGTAGGCCGCAAGTTCGGGATTCTCGCGAAGTGACCAATCCTGAGCTCTGGCCGATGCACTCACCGAAAAGGTTATGAGAGAAATCAGCAGGGCCATGACAGGGAATGAACAGCGTCGCATCAGCGTCTCCACGATCGTCCGGTTCAACGAAACAGGGCCGTGACAAAATGCCACGGCCCTGAAAGTTTCAACAGGATTTCACTCAGACGCAAGCGACTGGAGATTATCGGCGAAAGATCCCCCGCGATACACCAGTCGATCGCTGGCTTGACGCACGCTGGTAGAAGTTTGAAGTTCGAGTCCGCAGATGATATCGAGCGGCCACCGTGTTCGTCGCATCGGAAAGCACCGACAGATCCAAAGTCATGGCGGATCCGGCACACAGTGTTACCATCAGTGCAACGCCCAGAATTC
>CAIJTV010001273.1:0-27006 GCA_903823635.1 uncultured Planctomycetaceae bacterium | reverse complement strand
CCATCTGCATTTCACTCTTGGGAGTCATCCAGGTGAATCACCACTCGACGTCGGCTTGTCGTACATGAACAACCTGGCCTGGGTCCATAATCAGGAAGCCATCTTCATGCCGAGTTTTTACGTGGCGACGTTCGGAGAGTATGATCTTGGCGCAATCCATCCCGCCACCGGGCCTGCCCCGGTGGTTTAACGGCTTCTGCACTACTTACTGCCTTTACATGAAGAACAGCTGAAATCACGGAGAGTGGTGCAAAGGCCGATGAACCACCGGGGCAGGCCCGGTGGCGGTTGGGGGTGGGATGGTTGAACGCGGCTCTTGTGATGTGGCAGGAATACCGGTAGGCTATTCAGCCCGCCATCTTTCTCTGCATGAGATCCAGCCGTGATATCACTATTCGCCAGACATTTTGGTCCCTGCGCTTTGGGACTTCTGATCGCAATTGTTGCATTGATTTCGTCGTCAGACGCATATTGTCAGGACCGTGACGTCGAGAAGTCGTTTACGGCGCAGGTTCAACCGTTGCTTCAGAGGTATTGTCTTCGGTGCCACAACGCCGACAACATGAAGTCGGGGATTCGAGTCGACCAGTTGGATGGTTCTCTGCAGGATCGCCATCTGTTCCTCTGGCGTGACATTGGCAAGCAGTTGGGTGAAGCTGCGATGCCTCCGGCCGATGAACCTCAGCCGACCAAAGAAGAGCATGAATTTTTGTCGAAGTGGATTGAGCAGTCGTTGAATGTGGCTCGATCCAGGGACACTCAAAAAAATGGCTCCGTCCGACGTCTGACTGTTTCGCAATATCGCAATACGATGCGCGAATTGCTGAAGCTGGAGGAAAACCTGTCGGACATTCTTCCTCCCGACGGCGTTTCGAAGGACGGCTTTGCCAACAATGGGCAAGTACTCGGGCTGTCGCCGTTGCAGATGGAATACTACTTCGACATTGCGGAGAAATCGCTCGAACTATGCATCGTCAACGAAAACACAAAGCCAACAATTCAGAATTTTCGAATGGATCTCGGCTTGGGAATTAATCCTAATCCCTGCAAAGACTCGTTGATCCTCGGCGCGAACAGTCTGCTGCTGAACAATCAGGATCTTGTCGTGACGGAACTTCAGCCACAGAAGACGTTTGCCTATACGCCGTATGCGATGCAGTCGTCATTCGATTTTATTGAAGGCTACGTTGGTAACGATACGATCCGTCAGTGGAAGCACTTTGACAGCATCTACCATGCCGTGTTCGCCTGCATGCGAGGCACTGAAGGTTATCCTTTGGGAGAGCCTTATCAGGCCGTGCCGGACGGATTGTTACTTCGGCCAGCGATACCAAGCCCGGAGATCTTTGGCGAATCGAACACCTACGGCCCGATGGCCAACTTCAAGATCTCGCTGCGAGAACTTCCGGATCATGGCAATTTTCGAGTGACGGTGAAGGCATCTCGTTATGCCGATGGCCTGATGCTGGAAGGCATACCGTCGGTCGTGGGTCCGGTGGAATCACCGTCCGTGAAACTCGCATCAATTGACGACGAGTCCAAAGGGTCTGTGGTCATTGAACAGCCCGGGATTTATCAGGTCGATGTTTCGTGCGTGATGAATGAACCTAACCATTTGCTACGACTCAGAATCGGAGATAGGGACTTTTCTCGTCAGATAAAGAACATCAATCCGGCGGATGCAAAGCCCGAGGTGGCCAATGCTGAACAGTTTCATGCTGTCTTTGCCGTCCGTCTTTCAGGCGGTCCGTTGAGTCTTGCCACTTCGAAGAGCGAAAAGACTCGCATCAATCGAGTTGTGTTGACCAGATTGAGCGATGAAAGTGACCTGGCGGTGAAGTTCACTCGCTTCGAGAAACGTGCGCCCGCTCTGGGGGTTCATCTTGGACTTCGGCGAGATTGTGGCAGCACGCTCAATGCTGTCGGTAAGCCTCAAACGGTCGAGAATTCTGAACCAGCCGAGTTCACGTTTACCGGCGCTGTCAATGATTTTCCGTATCCGGCGGTCGAAGAAAACAACGTCAACTACCTCGCTGGAATTCGTGAGATTGGTGTTCGCTGTGAGTATACCGATGGGCGAGAGATGCCTCGCCTGAAGATCCATTCGGTAGAATTTGAAGGTCCGATTTACGACGCATGGCCACCCACAACGCATCGCAACATTTTCGTTGAATCACCGAATCGTGGAGATCATTTGCTGTATGCTCGCGAGATCATTTCGTCATTCATGACACGAGCATGGCGCCGACCGGTAACGGATGCAGAAGTTGATTCTGTCGTGTCCGTCTGGGAGAGCTCTTTCCAGGAGAATCATGATTTTCAGCAAGGCATTAAGGATGCTCTGCTGGTCGTGCTGACATCGCCTCAATTTTTGTTTTTGATCGAAAACAGCAATGGTCCAGAAGCGGAGAACGTCGACAATTGGGAGCTGGCCTCCAAGCTGTCTTACTTCCTGTGGAATTCACCACCTGACCAGGAGTTGCTCGATGCGGCGGCTGCAAACACTCTGATGGTAGATTTAACTGCTCAGACAGATCGACTTTTGAAGGATCCTCGTTCTGAACAATTCGTACATGAGTTTACGTCGCAATGGCTCAGTCTGGATAAGTTTGATGTCCTTGAAGTCGATCGTTCCCGGTTCCCCAGACTGACCCGTGACACGAAAACTCAACTCCGTGAAGAGCCCATTCAGTTCGTTCGATATCTGATTGACAATAATTTGTCCGTCAGTCATCTGATTTATTCGGACTTCATCATCGCCAATGACGCGGTGGCCAGTTACTACGATCTGGGAGAACAAACAGAGCACGGCCTTGAGTTTGCGGTGATCTCGCATAAGACCGTGCAGCTCGGCGGCGTTTTATCTCAGGCTGCAATTCTTGCGGGACTGTCCGACGGACGCGAATCCAATCCGATCAAACGCGGAGCCTGGTTGGCTCGCCGCATGATTGCTGAGCCGCCGGATGATCCGCCGCCAAATGTTCCTCAGCTTAAGGATGATGGAACCGAACGCACTTTACGCGAAAAACTGGAACGCCATCGCAATCAGGAAGGATGTGCGAAATGTCATTCCGGGATCGATCCGTGGGGAATCGCCTTCGAGCAATACGATGCGGCGGGCCGATTTAAGACGCAGCCTGCGGATGCTCATTCGACTTTGCCAGATGGTGTTGAGGTGGCTGACCTCGCCGGACTGCGGAACTATCTTGCGAATGATCGAATTGATCAGGTAGCCTTCAGTGTTCTTAAGCATCTGAGCAGTTTCGGGGCAGGCCGCAGTCTGACCTATAATGAACTCGAATGGCTGAAGGAAGCGGGAAAACAGTTGAAGGCGGACGGATACCGAATGCAGGATATGATCAGGTTTGTTGTGACCAGCGATTTGTTTTTGAAGAAGTAGTTCATCGCCATAACAAGAACGAGGAGCCACATCGTGCTGCCAATAACAACAATTGATCGTCGCCAGTTTCTGCGTGGGGTGGCCGGCGTCGCGGTGATTCTGCCAAGGCTTGAACTGTTTGCAGATGCGTCCTCCAATGATGCGGCAAAGAATCCGCGGCGATTCTGTGCGATGTATACGGCCAATGGGATGTGTCTGCCGGATCCGGCCAATGGTATTGATGAATGGAGCTGGTTTCCCAAACAGATTGGCCGCGATTTTGTTTTCGGTAAGTCGACGGAGCCGTACGCTCCTTTTCGTGAACATGTGAGTTTTCTGGGAGGGTTGTACCATCCGAACGGGACCAAGGCGGATCCTCATGTTTGTTCCGATATGTGGTTGACCGGTGCTCCGCTGCACAACGCGAAACCAGGAACTTATAACACCGTCTCTTTGGATCAGGTGATTGCCCAGCACACGAAACAGTACTGCCGTCAGCCGTCATTGGTGCTGTCGATCGATGCCGGCGTTGGTTTCCTGTCACGCACAGGGACGATTTCTTACAACCTTGAAGGCAAGCCGATTCCGGCCGAGAACAGTCCTCAGCGAGTTTTCGATCGGCTGTTTCGCAGCAACGAAGAATCGATTGCTGCTCAGCAGAAGCAATTGAAGAAGCGAATCAGACTTGTTGATGCGGTGCTGGTGAATTCGAAATCTTTCAATCAGCAGTTGGGTCAGTCTGATCGCGAGAAGATGGATCAGTATCTGACATCACTCAATGAGATTGAACAGCGACTGACCGCCTCAGAGAAATGGATTGATATTCCACTGAAGTCACAGGACTACTCCCACCTGAAGCTGGATGTGACGACCGACAGTGAACCCGCTGAATACTATCGCAACATGTTTGATCTGATCGCGTTGGCGTTTGATGCAGATATCACTCGATCGGTAGCCTTCATGCTGAATCGAGAAGACGGCATGGGAATCAGCGACACCTTCCCGATTAAACTAGGCCTGACCAGAACTCATCACAACTTATCCCACGCTGGCGACAAGGATGGGCAGCTGGAGTTTGCAAAGTATGACATGTTCCTGAGTCAACAGATCGCGGGCTTCCTGAGCAGGCTTCAGCAATACAAAGACCCGGAGGGAACCTTACTGGATAATTCTCTGGTGCTGTTTGGCAGCGGATGCAGCACAACTCACAACCCCAGAAACCTGCCAACGCTTTTGGCTGGCGGTCAGAGAATGGGAGTAAAGCATGGTGGCCACTGGAAGCAGGACGACACACCAATGTGCAACCTGTATCTCAGTATTCTTGGTGCTATGGGAATACCAGAGCCATCATTTGGAGATAGTACAGGAAAGTTGTCGCAGGGGGCCTTTGCGTAGCTGCAGATTGAAAGGCCGGTTCTGCTAACTCAGATAGACACGCCCTGCGTGGGCGGTCTCACTGAAACGACGGTTTGCCCCCGATTTGATCCATCAGAAACGTCTCAGGCCAAATCAAACCCGGGAATCGTTCCATCGCTGGAGCCGAATGAGTCTGCGTTTGCGTCAAGTCGTCTCAGCAGTTGGACGTACAAATTGCATAGCGGAGGATTCCTCAGCGGATCGAAGGCAAGATGTTGTCCATGCTGAAATCCACCTCCGGCAACGATAATGGGCATGTTCTTGTTGTCGTGACTGCTGGCATTGCCAAGGTTGCTGCCGAACAACACGATCGTGCGATCCAGTAGCGATCCGCTGCCTTCAGAAGAGTCACCCAGTTTCGCAAGCAGTTCACCAAAGAGCTGCATTTGTTGAAGCTCCACAACCTTCAACTCGGCAAGCTTCGAGGGATCCTGCCCATGGTGCGAAAGGTTGTGCCAGTCCTGAGTGACGCCCGTAATTGTAGGCACGGCATTAAGTCCGTTGAGTGCAAAGGTAATGAACCTCGTGGAGTCGGTTTGAATCGCCAGATGCATCAGGTCAATCATCAGTCGAACACGTGCGGGAACTTCAACGGCATTGGCGATATCGACGGGAGGTTTTGAGCTGACTTCAGGCTTGGGCCGACGAGCCCATTCCTGAGCCTTTACCAATCTCTGTTCCACTTCTCGTACCGAGGTGAAGTACTCGTCCAGCTTATGCAGGTCCTGTTGATTGAGCCCTCGCTGAAAGTCGTTCGCTTCTGACAGAACCGCATCCATCACACTCTGTCCCTGTTGCAGACGCAGCACCTGATTATTGACTTCGGCAGGCGTGCCATTGATAAACATATTGCGAAAGACTCTGGATGGTCGTTCGTCGGCAGGGATGGGAACTCCACTTCGAGTAAATGAGAGGCCTCGACTGGACGATGACGCGAGCACAAGTGAACCAAATCGCGTATCGGGGACGAGTTGTTCAATCGCAAACTGATCAAGAGAAATCGTGTTTTTGAAATTGTCTGCTCGCGGGTGTGGAGCAGACGTCAGATAACATAACTCCGCCGGATGGCCACCGTCGACTTCGGGATGTGAAAGCCCGGAGAAGACGGTGAATTGATCACGAAATTTCTGAATTGGCTCCAGATACGGAGTCAGTTCGTAATCTCGTCCGGTCGCTGTGGGAAACAGGTAAGGCGTATGCAGTCCCAGCGTTGTGTTAATGCAGATCATACGCCGCGGCGGTTCTGCAGCTTCGGCTGCTCGACTACTGCGAGGCTGCATCACTTCCAGCAATGGTAGAGTCAACGTAACGCCAGCACTGCGAAGCAAAGACCGCCGACAGATACGATTTGAAACCGACATGACTGACTCACTTTGTCTGAAAGAGATGACTGGCCACGACCGCATGCACAAGAGTTCTTAGTCCGTAGTCGGAGGATTTGGCTTCTATGACGATTCGGTCAATCTCCGAGTGATCGCTGAAACTGACCGGGTGTCCGGTTGCGTAGATCATCAGTTTCTCCGTCACACTGCGGGCAATCTGTTCGGGGCGTTCGAGCAGCAGTTTCTTGAACTCCGTGATATCCGAAAATGTCCGACCATCGGTCAGAGTGTCTCCCGACTCAACATCCGCGCCCAGTCCATATTGCCATGCGGCCAGGTATTTAGCGAGCGGCCCTGTGCGATTGTTGACCCAGTTCTTTCGCTCAGCGACAACACGATATTGGGTACGCCAGCCGCCAATCACGTCAAAGTTCTCCAGAGCAAATCCTGGAGGATCGATTCTTGCGTGACAGGCAGCACAGTTCTCGGACGCCTGATGTTTGGCCAGTTGTTCGCGAATTGTTGTGGCCCCACGAATATCAGGCTCGACGGCGGGAACGTTTGGAGGTGGCGGTGATACGGGAGTCCCGAGGATGCGATCCAGGATCCAGACGCCTCGCAGAACCGGGCTGGTCGAAGTGCCATTTGCGGTTACCTTCAGGATTGAAGCCTGAGTCAGCACTCCGCCACGGTGATATTCCGGCTTCAGTTCTACTTTTCGAAAATCGACGCCGTGGAGATCTGGGATCTCATAGTGTTTTGCAAGTCGGCCGTTAAGTATCGCAAAATCTGAATCAACGAAGTTTGTGATGCTGAGGTCGCTCTTCAACAGTTCGTCGAAGAACAAATGAGTCTCTCTGACGGATGACCATTGCAGCAGCTCGTCGAACTCCGGGTAGAGCGTTTTGTCTGGTGTGGTCGCGTTGATGTCTCGCAGACTCAACCATTGTCCCGTGAAGTTTTCGGTAAAGGCCTTCGCTTTGGGATGTTGCAGCATTCGCTCCACTTGAGCACGCAGAGACTGTGGCTGATGCAGTTCTTTCTTCTGAGCCAGAGTCAGCAGCGTTTCATCGGGCATCGTGCTCCAGAGGAAATAGGACAGTCGCGACGCCAGAGCGTAGTCGTCCAGCGGGCCTTTTGATTCGCGAAGGTAAAGAAACTTTGGAGACGTCAGCACGGCCTTGATCCCGATGCGGAAGGCCCCTTCAAAAGTCTGGCCGGAATTCAATGCGGCTGCAACAAGATCTCTGTAGGGGCGTTCTTCACCGGGTAGGGCGGGTCGCCGGAAAGCTCGGGGCAAGAGTTCCTTCAATAGACGTTCTGCATCGGCCACTGTCGCCGTCTTTGGATTCACATCCCCGTAGACTCGGTGATAACTTTCAGTTGGCCATTCTTCTGGAAGCGGACCTTCGACTTCCATCCAATGAATGTGCAATCCGGGTCCGGGATACTCCTGCATCGTTTCCTGTTTCAGGTAGACAAACGGTAGAGCAACAGGAGTCACTTTGATGGTGTCGTTTTTCGCCAGCAGTTTCTCTTCGAACTCGATCACACGGGGCTGTCCGGGTGGTGCATCAAAGTAGCCAAGATGTCGAGTTGGATTGCCGCTGACAACAAAGTTCCCCAGCAAGGCGGCCATCGGAAGCGGTGTGTCTGAATTATGAGCAGAAGCTGCGATGCGAAACCGATATCGTCCGGGAGCCGGAGCTCTGAATTTCCTTAGGTCTGATGCGGAGTCGCCGCCACTGCGAAACAGGATGACTCCTTCGTCCTGCTTCCATGTTCCGGCCAGAAACCACTTCGGCAATGAGTCATAGAGATCAAATCTCTCCGTCTTGCTTTCTTCCGAATGCACAGGAGCAACTGCGGCGTTCAAAACGGCGTCAGCCGCCTCCAGATATCGTTCGATCAGAACAGGGGAAACATTCAACGCCGCTCCCACATTGTCGAAGCCATGCGAAGTCGTATCTTCCGGAAGCATGTCTCTGACTGAGACGTCCACGTTGAATAAATCGCGAACGGTGTTTTCGTACTCGACCCGATTCAGTCTTCGCAGAATCACTCGCCCTTCGTTGCGGTTCGCGATCGCTGCGTCATCAAGATTCGCTGCGATTGCCCGAAGAAATTCAGAGACCTGTAACTCGTTCGGCTGAGAGTTTCCCGGCGGTGGCATCTCACCCGAGCGAACGCGGTTCAGAATCTGGCGCCATCGCTCATGGTTCGAGTGTTGTGAAACATCGGTATCAAGCAGATCAAAACGAAGATTACCTTTGGTAATGTCGGAGTTATGACATGGCACGCAGAATTCACGAAGAAACGGTTGTGTAATTCTCGAGAAATCTTCTCTGACGGTGTTGCGAGTTGCCGTTTCTGTCTCGTCAGCCTGAAGGGCTGGAGTGGACAGCAACATGATCACCGTCAGACTCAGTAATGTTGTATGACCTGGCATCGAAGAGCTATCCTGAATTCCGGTTCTGTGGACCTTTCAACTACGAAGATCTCAGGTGTGCCGACGAGCGAGTCTCATCGCTCATGGGCACGGAAACAACATTCTTGCTAACGAAGTTTTGCCGCAGGAGTCTCGCGGAAAAGTCGTAAGCCCACAAGCAGTATGCAGAACGCGGCAAAGGCTCCACTCACCATGCCAGCAATGGTCGGCCAGTGACTGAACACCAACCGCAGTCGGCAACCTTCCCAAAGGTATCCCCAGGTGCAGAGTACCAGGAACGCAGCGATACAAAGGTAGGGACCAAATGCGACAAATGCGCGGCCAGTGAAAATGCGGCCACCGAGCCCCAAAATCAGACCCACAAGCGGAGCGATGGCCAAGGCGCACAGTGTCGGTTGCCAACCAAGAAATGCGCCGATCATTGCCATGAGCGTGACATCTCCAAACCCGATCGCTGGAATCCCCAGAATCAGGCGCGAAGCAACGCGAGCGATCCACATCAACCCGGCTCCAGCGACAGCCCCGGATAAACTCCAAATGAGTCCATGGAGATGCTGGTGTCCCTTCATCCATTCCGGAAGATACGGCCCAAAATGGGGAACTGTGACCGTTGGATCATGGGGGCTCGAAACGGGCATGTTGTCATAGCTCCAGTCAACCCAGACATGAATGAGTTGGAGTTCACCGCTCAGCGTCGCCGCGATCATGGCGAGCAGAGCTCCGCGAACGACAACGGAGTCGAAGATTGAATAATCGAGGTAGTCTGTAATTGTGGCTGTAGCCAGAAGGAAGATGAAAACCAAATGAAAGGGCAGACGATTCTGCCACAGTGGCTGTGACGGTTGAACTTCAGCGACGCTTTGGCAGCCTTGCTCGAGGAGCAACCAGCCGAATCCCGCAAACATGACTGAGATCACCAGAGCAGACCAGAAGGGCCAAAGTCGGTCCGAAGCTTTGCAGGAAGGGCAGCGAATGCCGGGGTACCACAAAAACAGCTGGCGAAGGGAGGAAAACGGTTGTTTACAGGAAACGCAGCGACGCAGGCCGGCGCGAATCGACTCATCAATGAGTGCCACAGCCCAGACTGAGGAAACTCGTCCGGCCATCAGGCCGATAAACAGCAGCAGAATCAGAGATTGAATGCTCATAGGGTGTGCCGGGGCGGCAGATTGCTTGTTTCAGGGGAGTATTTTGGTGTCTGCTTGTTTTTTGGGCGTGTAGTTCATTTTTATTGCAACAGATCACCTGAACACCACAGATCAGATGGACTTACGCGACGGCATAGGACTTGCAATGACGGACTTTCAATCAGAAACCAAGTTCCTGTGAAGCCGTAGTTCTGTGCGAAGGAGTGTTCGGCCGTACTGATGGATCATAGCAATGCCGCCCAATTGGCATTGTTTCGGCGGGGCGGTGAACTGGCTGGTCTTTCTTATTGGCGTGAAGTACAAGTTTCCAGGTTACGTCGAGCATAGATTTCCTGATGTGCTCGATTTTCAGTCGACAGGGGTCAAGGCAGAGATCATGAAAAAGCTTGAGGCAGTTATCCGTCACTATAAGCTCGAAGACGTCAAAACAAAGCTCACCACCATTGGCGTTCAGGGAATGACGGTCTCCGAGGTGCGAGGTTTTGGTCGCCAGCGTGGTCACAAAGAGACCTACCGCGGTGCAGAATACACTGTAGATTTCATGCCAAAAGTGAAGCTTGAAGTCATCGTTAACGACAATGAAGTCGAAGGTGCGATCAACGCTATCTGCGAAGCGGCTCGAACTGGCCAAATTGGGGATGGAAAGATTTTCCAGTACAATTTGGAGCAGGTTGTGCGAATTCGAACAGGCGAAACTGGTACAGACGCCATTTGATCGAGGTTGCCGCTGAGACTCAACACTGATTTTCAGTTCCACCGATTACAAAATGAGACTCAGGATTGTGTTGTCGGCAGACGATTGCCGAATTACACTGCGTCTCTTCGTCTCCCCGCTGGGTTTAGCCCAGTCCGTCGGGCGGCCTGCTGATCTTTTGATCTTATGCGGGCTTTACGGGGTTCACGCCCGCAGTCAGTGTTTCAGTTAAAGGCTGTAAGTCGTTACATGGCAACAATTTCCCGCGCAGATCTGAAGAAACTTCGTAAACGCCGAGCTCGTCTCAAAAAGAAGAAGATGAGCTGCATGTTTACTGGGCACGGCGAAGTACCGCGTCCAGTTTATGTGGACTACAAGGATCTAAAGACCCTGCGAAATCTGATTGATCGCGAAGGTCGAATTCTTCCACGCCGCCGAACAGGTACGACTGCTCTTTATCAGCGTGCTGTTCGAACCGCAGTTTTAAGGGCTCGGTTTATCGGTTTGCTGCCATTCGTGGCAGAAGAATAGAGTTTTTCGCAATCTGCGAGCTTAAGGCCACCTGAGTATTCAGGTGGCCTTTTTTATTGGCGACAGCTTTTGCAGCTCAATCAAGAGTCAGTTCTGGAGGTTTGGGCGTTCTGACTCTGGTTTCGAGAAGCCGACGGAAGATCGAGTTTGGAGATCCGGGTGCTGCCATGCCTGTTTTTCCTGAATGGAGAGTTCACGTGTAACCCTCCCGGGGATATATTCATCAGGCCAACGTCTGGTTCGTCATCTCCTCGAAGTATGGATTCAGGGGTCTTGTATGATCAAAGCAGAACCGTGCACGAAGTTGTCTGTGGCGTTTTTGAGGCTCATGTTGGTTTCGTGGTCGGTTATCTGTCTGGCAGACGAGAAGGTTGGCAGCAGAAGGCCACAGGCATCTGGCTTTGTTCACGAATTTCAGCCGACTCACAAGCAGGCCCGAATCATTCGGCCATTGTTTGAAGATCAGCCTGTCGCGTTGAACACATTCTGCCTTGATCACACCGGCAACATCCTTGCTTGTGTCGGCGGTAGCAATGTTCAGTACCTCGTCAACAAAGATGGTTCGCAGCAGGCGAAGACTGTCGAGCAGCCCCGGCAGCTTCAGTGTTATTCTCCTGAGGGAACATTAATCCGCTCCGTCGATTTATCCTTCAAGCCAACGGCGATCAATGTCGCAGCCAACGGAATGGTCTTCGTCGCGGGCGAAGGAAAAATCGCCCGGATTGACTCCGAGGGTCGTGTGTTGGCGACTGCTGATTCGCCACATATCGGCAGCCTCGAGGACTTCAAGCAGCGGATTGAAAATGCCGCAAAGAAGCAACTGGAGGAGAATTCGACTCGGTATCGTGAGCAAGTGGCCCGCATCGAAGAACGGATCAAGGCTTTGAAGGAGACGCCGGAGACTGATCGTACGGAAACTGATGCCCGTCGGCTGACAACCTATGAAAAGCAGAAGGAGCTTTACGAGACTCAGATTTCCGCGTTGAAAGGATCCGATTCAGGCTCCAGTTCTACATCTCTCGCAATGTCTCGTAAGCTTGGCATCACGGCATTGGCTGTTACAAGTAAAGATGTTTTTCTGTGTGCTTATGCTGTTGAGGGATCTGGCTTTGAAGTCTGGCGGATGACGCACGAATTTTCAGAGCCCACGAAGGTGGTGGAAAAGCTGGGAGGCTGTTGCGGCCAGTGCGATATTCAGGCGACTGATTCTCACCTTGTTCTGGCCGAGAACACAAAGTTCAAAGTAGCAATACTGGATCGCAATGGTGAGCGGTTGTCGGACTTTGGGAAGGGCGATCGGAAAGCTGTGGATGGCTTCGGAAGTTGCTGCAATCCGATGAATGTTCGTTGCTGCGACAATGGAGATATTCTGACAGCGGAGTCGAGTATTGGCACGATCAAGCGATTCAGCAAAGACGGTGAATTGCTCGGAGTTATTGGCAAGGCGAAAATTGGCGGTGGGTGTAAGCATGTGGCAGTCGCATTCGACCCGAAGCGAGATCGCTACTACATGATGAATGTTGACAAAGACCACATTTGCGTCCTGGTTCCTAACTCTGAAGCCCCGGAGATCACTCCCGATGAAGCGATGGCAAAGCTGGCGAGAGAAGGACTGGGCCAGAAGCTTGTTGGCGCATGGTCTCTGGATGGGAAGACACCGGATGATGAAAATGCCACTTCAAAAACCGTTGAGGAAAACTCTGAGACAAAATCAAAATCAAAGCTGATCAGTGCTTCGCGACTTCGTTTGAGCAGTGATCCCTATTCCTCGTCGTTCCTGAGTTTTGAGCCCGACGGCAATTTGATTGCGCGCGGTGGCAGATCTACTGCGGTCGATCAGGGCTGGGAATGCATTCGACAGGACGGGAACACTCTTTATGTCTCAAAGATTCAGGGAAATATCGAATACTATGAATACAAAGTCGAATTTGTGACTGACGACGAAGCAACGATTTCTTTGCTCTATAACGATCGGGTGCTCAGCAGCAATCGCTATCAGCGAGTTCCTGCGACTCCGGAAGCGGGCGCGGCGGTCAACTCCGGAGAAACAGAGTAACGAAGTGTCCACGGCGGAAGTTTTCGTGGCGTGTTGAACAGGTGCATCTTAAACGCAGGCCTGTTGTTGAAGAGAATTTGAATTGTCGCATTTAAAAATGCGTGGACTGAATCTGCCGGCCGACTCTTGTTCCTGGCCTGGTTGTCTTTAGAACGAATTTTGAATCCTTTGCTGGAAGTGTTAGGGATGAACCGACATCAGTTGAAACCTATCGCAACATTCCTTTTTGTTGCGGCATTTTTTTTCTGGCTCTGTGGGAACAATGTCGCTGCAGAGAAGGAGTTCACATCTACACATAAGCAGGCTCGTGTTATCAAGCCGACGCACGAGGGGAAGCCGATTGTTCTCAATACGTTTTGTCTCGACAAAGAAGGAAGTCTGCTGGCCTGCGTTGGTGGCGACAACGTTGAGTATGTGCTCAATGATGACGGATCACAGGAAGCAAAAACAAACGTCGCTGCGAAGTTGCTTCAAGTGTACTCACCAGACGGCGAACTTATTCGCAGCATTGAACTGCCCTTTACTCCCACAGCAGTGAATCAGGCTCCTGGCGGGGCGATCTTTGTTGCGGGCCATGGCAAGGTTGCACGTCTTGGCGACGACTGGAAGATCACCAGCACTTCAGATTCGCCGCATATTGGAGATATGGAGACCTTCAAGCAGCGAGCTCAGGAGGGAGCAAAGAAACAGGTCGAGGAGATGACGGAGACATTTCGCGAACAGGTCACGAATATCGAAGGCCGGATCAAAAAGCTGAAGGAGAAACCTGAAGCGGAACTGACCGAGCGGGACAAGAAGCGTATGGCGACTTATGAGGAGCAGAAAAGCCTTTACGAAGAACAGCTGAAGTCGATGGAGGAGGCTTACTCGCAGATGTTTTCTGGAGAGCAGATGCTCACTCAGAAGATGGGCATTACGGCGCTCGCGGTAACCAGCAAAGACATCTTTCTGTGTTGCAATGCGTTGGAAGGCTATGGCTACGAAGTCTGGCGCATGACGCACGAGTTCTCCGAACCGAAGAAGGTGGTCAGTGAGCTCGGAGGCTGTTGTGGCCAGTGCGACATCCAGGCCACAGAAAGCCACCTCGTTCTCGCTGAGAACACAAAATTCAAAGTGGCGTTGTTGAATCGTGATGGCGAACGCCTGACTGATTTTGGCAAAGGCGACCGCAAAGCGGTTGATGGATTCGGAAGCTGCTGCAATCCCATGAACGTACGGTGTTGCGATAACGGAGATATCCTGACGGCCGAATCCAGTATTGGAACGATCAAACGGTTCAACAAAGAAGGTGAGCTGATTGGAGTTGTTGGCAAGGCGAAAATCGGCGGTGGCTGTAAGCATGTCGCAGTGGCATTCGATGAGAAGCGTGATCGCTACTACATGATGAATGTTGATAAGTCGCATATTTGTGTGCTTGTTCCGAACGCCGAAGCCCCTGAGATTACCGCTGACGAAGCTTTGGCCAAAGAAGCACGTGAAGGACTTGGTATGAAGTTGATTGGAGAGTGGTCGTTGGATGGAAATCGCCCGGGAGATAAGTCCGCGGCGAAGAGCGAACCAACGGCCTTAGGAGTATTGCTGCAGGGGTTGCTGGGAGGAGAAGCAGAATCTGTTAGCGCGGATGATCCATACTCCTCATCCTATTTCCGTTTCGATGCCGACGGAAAGTTGACAATGTCGGGTGGTCAGTTCGCCGATGGTGAAAACGCCTGGGAAGCTGTCCAACAGGATGGCAACACGCTGATTGTTTCGCAATTACAGGATTCGATCCAGTACTACGATTACAAGATTGAGTTCGTGAGTGATAACGAAGCCACGATCTCGCTCTTGTATAACGAAAACGTGATGGCCAGTAATCGGTACAAGCGCGTCCTCGAGAAGCCTGCGGCTGCTGAAGGTTCCAAACCTGAAGAGGCCTCAGATCAAAAACCTGAAAAGGATGCGGACCAGTAGCTTACAGCTGAGCATTGAAGATGGTTCTTCGCTCAAGCCCTTTCTTGTTTCGCCTGAAATCGTTCAGCCTCAAGGGGTAATTCTGTGTCCTACGTTTTTCGCTGCAGTGCTGTTGTGATTGCATTGCTTTCGTTTCTGAATGTTGTGCCAGCGTTCACGATTTCTGCAGGCGAATCATCAGAGGCGAATGCGTTGACATTGGTGGTCATGGATCCCATGGCCGCGCCCTTAGCGTGTGATTGTGTCAAAGGATACGCTCAGCGAAAATATGAGTCACTGGGCGCATTTCTGAACAAGCAGTTGGGAAGAAAAGTCAACGTTGTATGGGCAGAGTCGCTTGAAGCAGCGCTGGAGAAGTCTAAGGGTAAGGCTGATTTGATTATCGGCAAGCACTCCGTGGTTCTGTCCGATGCTGCGGAATTAGAACTCGACGTCACTCCATTGGCTCAGTTGACCGATCTGAAAGATCAAGTTGTGCAGACAGGGTTGATCGTTGTTCGAAAAGATGATGCGGCGAAGTCGGTAGATGACCTGAAGGGCTATCGAATACTTTTTGGTCCTGCGGACTGTGATGAAAAATCGGCTGCTCCGGTCGAGCTTCTTCGGAAGCACGGGATTCAACTGCCTGACGAGCTGGATACGTCTCCGTCGTGCAGCAACGCTGCAGTGGCCTTGATGGAAATGCCGGCCACTACAAAGGCTGCGGCCGTGATCTCAAGTTATGCGGAACCGTTGCTGGAAGGGTGTGGCAAGGTCAAGAAGGGTGATCTGCGAGTAATCGGTGAAAGCAAGCCGGTTCCATTCATTACTCTCTTCGCTCGTACTTCATTGTCCACTACAGAGTTGTCAAAGCTTTCAGATGCGTTGGACGAGGCTGGCCTGGATGCACAGTTGTTGATTGATCTGGAAACGGCCTCAGGATTTGTCCCATGGAAAGAAGCTGTGGCAACAAGTTCCGTGGTTGATGACGCAAAAAAAAAGTAACGCCGGTACCGCTAAACGCAGACTGGCCTGGATGGCGTGGGCAGAATAGAGACGGGCGTGTTCAATGGCTTCCGGATAGCCTGCCGGAATCTCCGGACTTCGAATGGTCCACGGAATTGTCCGGAGATGGCCTGGGAGGAGTCTCTGTCGCCAATGGTTTTGTGGTCATCGGCAGCCGCGACGCATTGGATCGCCATGATGTTTTTCAGTGCCTCGACAGTGAAGATGGCTCCATCATCTGGCAGCATGCGTATCCGGCCCTTGGCAATCTTGATTACGGCAATGCGCCGCGCGCGACGCCTTTGATCGACGGCGAGTTTGTCTACACGCTCGGTGCGTTTGGCCATCTCTGTTGCCTGGAATTGGAGTCTGGCATCATGATGTGGCAACTCAACATTGCCAAAGAATTCTCCACCCCGAAAATGATCTGGGGGCATTCCGGATCGCCGTTGCTTGTCGACGGAAAGTTGATTCTGCAACCCGGTGGCAGAGAGGCTTCTTTGGTGGCTCTGGATGCAGAGACGGGTGATGTTGTCTGGAAGACTCCCGGCAATGATGCGTCATATTCGTCACTCCTTCTCAAGACAGTCGGAGTAGGAAAGCAGGTTATCGGCTATGACGCAAAATCACTCGGTGGCTGGGACGTAAAGACCGGGAAAAGATTATGGACGTTGATACCACCGGAGACTGGTGACTTTAATGTGCCAACGGCTGTTTCTTTGGGAGATCGTCTGCTGGTATCCTCGGAAAACAATGGAACTCGTGTCTACCACTTTAACTCTGATGGGACACTTCACTCAGAGCCTGATCATCATAACGATGATTTGCGACCAGACTCACATACGCCTGTCGTCTCCGGGGAGCGTCTCTTTGGTATCTGGAATGAACTTTATGGGCTGGATCCGGACCAGGAATTGAAGACGGTCGCAGCGATTTCGGATGATTCTTTTGCAGGATACGGAAGTCTGATTGCGACAGATTCGCGGCTGCTGGCTTTAAATGATGACGGAGAACTTTTGCTGCTCGATACCGCAACCGGAGCTCCCCAAATCCTCTCGCGGTTAAAGCTGCAGGAGAATCGTGTGCAGGTGCTTACCCATCCCGCTGTTGCAGGCGACGCGATCTATGTTCGTCTGGGAAACAACCTTGTGAAGCTCAGGCTGCAATAGGGGAGATGCTGCCAATGGAACTTGATGGCTTCTGACAACTTCAACATGCGTCCGTCTGCAGTGGTCTACTTAACAATCAATGATGATTGTTGCGTACATGCCTCGACTCTGCTGCGAGCCAGTCGGCACAGTGCGCCATCGTCATTACTGTCGTGAAGCTGGTGCAGTTCGGCCGGCGTGAATGGGGCGCCAAAGATAATATCGACGCGTCCCGGGCGAATCCAATTTGAACTCCGCGGCATCACACGATCTGCACCAACAATGCCGACAGGATAAATGGGTTGCTGAGTCCGACGGGCCAGTGCGAGGAAGCCGGGGCGAAAGTCGCCGACCTTGCCATCGGAGGTGCGGGTTCCCTCAGGGAAGATTCCCACCAGAAATCCGCTCTCCAGACGTTCCAGGGCCAATCGAATGCTGCCGCCCCGCGCTGCTTCTCGGCTTATCGGGATCACGTGTGTTTTGCGGAGAATCCAGCCGAGGACAGGTATGCGAAATAGATTGTCACGAGCAAGATAAGAGACCGGTCGTCCCAGGAACACGGCAACAAAGAGGGGATCCAGAAATGACTGATGGTTGATCAGAAACAAACCGCCTCGAGTGCTGTCGATGTGCTCACGTCCAACGACACGTAATCGCACCCACGATTTGCAGAACAGCCAGAACGGAACTCTAACCAGCCTCCACAACAAATTGGCTTGCGGCGGTTTCGAAATCAATGTTGGCTGTTCCGCATTGCTGGCAGAGATGCTGTCCGTGGGACATTGACTTTGATTGGCTTCAGAAGAGGCGATCGGAGCCGATTTATTGTGAGTGTCGTCCATGAGGGGATTCATACACATCCTGCCCTTGGCGTCAATTCAAAACGGGTACGGCCAATGGCTTCATGAAAAGTCAGAGTTTCTGCAGGAGTCGGTTCATCACTGCGTCAGTATGGCTGAGGTCATCGAAAAGATGATCCGGAGAATAAGGGCTTAGCTGATTACGAGAATAAACTCCGGTTGCAACAGCAGCTGCTCGCGCGTTGATGGCTCGGGCACAACGAATATCGGCTGGAGTGTCACCGATTACGCAGGCATCATGTCCGTCGACATGGCGATTCAGATGCTCGCGGACGTTCTGCAAGGCCAGCTTCGCAACATCGTCACGGTGGGGATGATCGTCGCCATAACCTCCGGACTGGAAGTAATGATCGATTCCAAAGTGGCGAAGCTTGATCCATGCACCTTCCACGTAATTGCCTGTTAGCAGGCTTAAGTGAACATTCTCAAGCTTGTGAAGCTGATCGAGAAGTTCTGTGACACCCGGCAACAAGGCTCCCGGCAGTGTCTTGAGGCATTCCGGCAAACGCTCAAGATAGCTGTTCATAAATCGATGTCGCTCTTGTGGCGAATCTTCGAGCTGATACTTCGAAAAGATCTCATCCGCGATACCGCAGTCTGTTCGTCCAGCAGTCAGGACGTCTTCAAACGGGAAGCGGATACGAAACTCTTCGACGAGCGCGAGTTCCATGGCTCGTTGCCCGGCACCGCCTGTGCTGAGCATTGTGCCGTCGATATCAAAAAACAGGATGTGCTGTGACAACGAATTCTCTCTTCGCTTTTCTGGTGACTTCTCAGTCGAATTACTTCAGTCGAATATCGACACTGGCGCTGTGAGCGGTAAGGCCTTCTTTTTCCGCCATCAGACGCACATGATCAGCGTCGGCTCGCAGTGCCGCCGCGTTGTAGTGAATGATTGAACTGCGTTTGATGAAGTCTGTAGAGGCAAGGCCATTGGCGAATCGAGCTGTCCCGCCGGTCGGAAGAACGTGAGATGGCCCGGCGATATAGTCGCCGAGAGCAACAGGGGTAAAATGCCCCATAAAAATGGCCCCGGCGTTTTGAATTTGCGACAGCATTCTCTCGGGGACATCCATCGAGATATGCAGATGTTCGGGAGCAAGGAGGTCCGTCAGCGCAGCCGCTTCCGCTTCGTCACGTGCCAGAATTAAGGCACCGTAATCTTCCAGCGACTGCCGCGCAAGATCGCCTCTCTGCAGTTCTGCCAGTTGCTTTTCGAGTGCCTGTTTTACGGCGGCAATGAGCGGCTCATGCCAGGTGATCAGAACTCCGGACCCCGGGCTGTGTTCAGCCTGCGAAATCAAATCTGCAGCGATAAAGTCTGCTCGAGCCGTATTGTCGGCCAGAACGATAACTTCACTGGGCCCCGCGATACTGTCGATATCGACGTCGCCAAACACATGCTGTTTGGCAAGAGCTACAAAGAGGTTTCCCGGACCGACGATCTTGTCGACTCGCGGAATTCCTTCCACTCCATAAGCCAGTGCAGCAACGGCCTGAGCACCGCCGACTCGATAGACTTCTTTAATCCCCAGTTCATTGCAGGTGGCAAGCATATCAACGTTGTAGCCCCCGAAATCGGTTGGAGGCACAACGATCGCAATCTCTTTGACGCCCGCGGTCATGGCCGGGACTGCTGTCATAAGCACTGTCGACGGATAGGCGGCTGCTCCACCCGGCACACAGATCCCGACTCGCTTCATCGGCAAATGTCGTTGGCGAAGCTCGACAATCTCGGCCCCAATCTTGCGAACAATGCGTGCGTCCTTCGGCAGAATGGCTCGCTGAAATTCGGCGATGTTCTGACGGATCTGGCCGATGGTATTAAGGAACTCGGGAGATGCTTTTTCAGAAGCGGCATCCAGTTCCTTCTGCGTGACGCGGACTGTTGAAGGAGTCAGATCTTTGCGATCGAGCTTAGACGTGTAGTGCAGAACGGCCTCAATACCGCGACTGCGAACATCGTCACAAATTCGCTTAACGACTTCTCGAGGACTGAGTGGTTCTCCGAACAAGTCGATCGTACGCTGCCGTCCTGCTTCGGACACAACATCGCCTCGTGGGCTAAGTTTGTCTCGCAGGTCGCGAAACAGCTGCTTTGCGTCGCTCTGACGGCAATCGATAGTTTTTATGGTAAGTGCAGGCATGTGAATAAAATCTATAAGTCGATTGAGCTGTTGTTCAGTTCGCGGACACGATTGAAATCGTGCTCTCAATAAAATCCCCCGCGAACACCTGGCATCAGATCATCCCGAGAAAAAACATCGCAGAGCCACGCGGAAAACGGTCTCTTCCCCGTAAGCGGGTGTTTGTCGCGGAATGGAGAGTACTTTGTTCAGTGATTGAAGCCTTCAGCAGCCCGAAGTACAGTCCGCAACCCTGAATTGACCGTTTTTTATGGCTCATTCCCGTTCTTTGAAAGTCTGTCCCGTGAAACTCATCGATCTTCGCAGTGATACTGTCACTCGTCCGTCCCTGGCGATGCGTCATGTGATGGCTAACGCGGAGGTCGGCGACGACATGCTGGGCGAAGATCCAACAGTCAATCGCCTCGAGAAAATGGTTGCCGAGATGTTCGGTCGCGAGGCCGCGGTGTTTGCGTGTTCGGGAACTCAAAGCAATCAGATGGGCGTTCGGGTTCACTGTGTTCCCGGCGACGAACTCCTGATCAACGAAACGGGACATATCTCGCTGTTTGAAGGTGGAGCCCCCGCGGCTTTGAGCGGAGTGACAGTTCGCACGATCGCCGCTGATGGAGGTTTTCTCGATATCCCCAATCTGGAGGGACGCATTCGAAGTAACGACCAGCATTTTCCTCGGACGCGGTTACTTTGCCTGGAGAACACCACAAACATCGGTGGCGGCCGAGTCTATCCGCTGGATCAATTACAGCGAGTTTCGGAATGGTCCGTGGCCCACGGACTGAAGCGGCATCTGGATGGGGCTCGAGTTTTCAATGCGATGGTTGCCGGCGGATATTCGGCGACGGACCTGGGAAAATGCTTTGACACCATTTCGGTATGCTTCTCCAAAGGGCTCGGCTGTCCGATGGGATCGATGTTGATTGGTGACAGAGATGATATTCTGAAGGCTCGCAGAGTACGCAAGATCTTTGGAGGTTCACTGCGACAGGCTGGTATCGTCGCGGCCGCTGCCATTTATGCACTTGAGAATAATATTGATCGCCTGCGGCAGGATCACGAAAATGCTCAGCAGTTGGCTATGGGGCTGGCCGCTATCGAAGGACTCCGTTGCGATGCTTCGCTTATAGACTCCAATCTTGTGTTCTTTGAGATCGATTCCAACCTTGGAACGGCCGTTCAGTTTTGCGGGGCGATAAAAGAGCAGGGGATTCTGATCGGTCCGATGGGTGGCCAGCGAATGCGAGCTGTGACGCATCTGGATGTTTCGGCCGAAGATATTTCGAGAGCCCTGGAAGTCGTCCGAAGCTGTCTTTCAAAGGGCTTGGCGAATCAAACGGCGGCCGTCGGATCCGGCCCGTATTCGAAGTAGCAGGCCGTTGCCTGTTGATCTCCCAAACTTGCCGCTGTTCTTTCGAGGTAGATTGCTACAATTTCGGCCGGAAGGAACCGCCGAATGTTTGCGCCAAAACTCTTGTCTGCCCTGACTATCCTTGTGGTAGGGATCGTGCCGCCGCCCTGCGCTGGGCAGGAAGAAGCCGCTGCAGGCTTGGGCTCGCAGTTGATGCCGGAATCTGAAGTGGTTGAGGTCACAGAACCGCCTGAACTGGTTTTCTCGACCGAAGCGGCTTACCAGCGACCCAATCATCAGCGGCGAGATCTACCAGAAGAAGGTCAGCATTTTATTCGCAGTGTTGCGTTGATTCTTCTGCCACAGAAGTTCGATGACGAAGATGGCTGGGGGGACGAAAAGCGAATTCAGTCGGGACTCAATGTCGACTTTGACGGTGGAAAGTTGAAGACCAGCCGGCGCTGGAACATGGTGAATCACGGGACGTGGTTGAGAGGCTCCGGAGAGTTGGTTGATCCGGCGAACACGTTTACTTTAAGAGCGATTCAGTTGCCGGATCCCGACGAGGAAACTCAACGCTATGAGATTCATACCTCAGCGAAGTTGCAGGTCAACGGTCGACAGCAGCAGTGGAACTACGGAGTCATGCTGTGGAGTATCAGCGCAGATGCCGTGGTTGATTTTAGCCTGCACGCAGTTCTTGATGTAAAGTCCGAAGTTGTGACAACCCAAAAGGGGACTCGACTTCGATTTGTGCCCACAGTGACTCAGGCCACCGCCAAAATGGAAAACTTTCGGTTGCAGCGTATCAGCCACCTCAAAGGAACGGTCGTGCAAGGGCATGGGGAAGTCATTGAAGAGTTGATTCAAATGCGACTTCGCCACGAAAACAAAGATCTGCCGGCCAGAATCAACAAGGCCATCAAAAAGAAGCCAGAGAAGCTGGAGATCCCCTTTGATATCGGTGGTTGGTTTGGCATCAGTCCGAAAGCCTCCACGCCGAAGGTAGAGCAAACAACTCCCTGACTCAGCGCGGGCACATTCTTCAGGCCGTTTGTCGTCGAGAGGGCAGATATCTTGTCGGAGATAGAAGCCATGATTCCCTTTCGAACCATTTTGGTGATGGATTATGCAACACCGCGCTGCGGTTTGATGCATTTCTCAGTCAACCTGAAGACGACCTGAAGAGCAGCCATGGACCATAGCAATTTTTTTGAAATCGTTGGCTGAAGTTATCTCGACACCTGCGTTTCACACCTTGATGAGCCACTGCTGGACAAATCTCAACAGTGACTTTCGCTCAGCTTTTACTGAGCCCCTCTGCTGAATGTTCAGTAGCAGGTCCCATCAACTGTCTGAAATCCTGTCGGGAGAATGTCATGTTTAATCGGTCACGAAAAGAGACACGTCGCAGACTTGCAACTCAGATTCGCTCCGCCATAGCGACTGCAGCTGAATGTTCTGAACCGCGAGTCTTGTTGTCGGCTGCAGCAATCGATGGCACTGGGAACAACATTGAACATCCTGAATGGGGCAGTACCGAAGAGGCGATGCTGAGGCTGGCCGATGCTGAGTATGCAGACGCTATTTCTGCGGTTGGCGGAGAAGATCGTCCCAGTGTAAGATTGATCAGTAATGCTGTTTCAGACAGCGGTGGAAATGATGAAATCAGCAAGCGTCTGATGTCTGCCATGACATACGCCTGGGGGCAGTTTATTGATCATGATATGACGCTGACGTCTTCGGCAGAAAATGAGAAGATGTCGATTGCTGTCCCGAAAGGTGATCCATCGTTTGATCCCGCCGGAACCGGGACAAAGACGATTGATACGATGCGATCAGCCTTTGATGAATCAACCGGAACTGATGCGAGAAATCCTCGCCAGCAGGTCAACCTGATTACAGCGTTTATGGACGCATCAATGGTTTATGGTTCCAATTCGGAGACAGCCGCCTCGCTGCGGACGTTCACCGGCGGAAAGATGAAAACCAGTGAAGGAGATCTGCTGCCCGTTGGTGACGATGGACAGTTCCAGGCAGGCGATATCAGGGCTAACGAGAATCCCGGATTGATTTCGTTGCAAACCTTGTTTGTGCGAGAGCATAACCTGCAGGCCAATCGAATTGCTGCGTCAGATGCAAAGCTAACCGACGAGCAAGTTTACCAGAAGGCTCGCTCAATTGTTGCGGCAGAGATTCAGGCGATTACCTATAACGAATGGTTGCCGTCTTTACTGGGACGAGGGGCACTTGAGAAATACGATGGCTACGATTCCAGTGTGAATCCGGGTATCAGCAATGAGTTTGCAACAGCTGCCTTCCGTTTCGGACACAGCCTGCTGGGAGACGACGTAGGGTTCCTTGACGACAATGGTCTGCCAGTTCGCAAAGAGGTTTCACTGGCAGAAGCATTTTTCAACACCTCTCTTGTGAAGGAAAACGGAATCGACTCCGCTCTGAAGTATTTGGCTTCAGATCCGTCAATGGAAGTTGATACTGAAGTTGTTGAGGGAGTGCGAAACTTTTTGTTCGGCCCACCCGGCGCTGGGGGTCTTGATCTGGCAAGCCTCAATATCCAGCGAGGACGCGACCATGGGCTTGCCGATTACAACGAGACACGAGAAGCAGTTGGGCTGTCTCGCGTCACCCGCTTTGCCGAGATCACGTCAGACAAGGCGATGCAGACGAAACTGGAATCGCTGTATGGCTCCGTCGATGATATTGACCTGTGGGTAGGAGGGCTGGCAGAGGATCATGTTCGTGGCAGCAGCGTGGGTGAAACATTCCAGACGATCATTGTTGATCAATTTGAAAGGCTGCGAGATGGTGATCGATTCTGGTACCAGAACCAGTTTTCAGGACGTCAGCTTGCCCAGTTGCAAAAGACTTCGCTTTCGGACGTCATTGAGCGCAATACGGATCTGACATCAATCCAGAAGAATGCGTTCTTCTTCCGATCAGAAGTCGCTGGAGTCATCACGGCAGATCTCAATCGCAACAAGAAATCCGAACGCAACGAACCGCCAGTCACGAAAATCACGGTACAGTTGATCAATCGTGCGGATGGCGCGGTGGTGGCGACCACAACAACCGATCGAAATGGCCATTACCGATTCGGGGTTCAGAACGGGCTTCGCGCTGGGGTCTACCAGGTTCGGGCGTTGAAAGCTGACGGAACTGTCGTCACGACCAGTCGCAAGATCTCGATCACGGCCGGCGATGACAATGAACGAGTGGATCTCTCTGTTCCTGCACCTGCGAAACCCTCTGGTCCGACGACTCCACCAGCAAAATCTGGTGGGGCAACGTCAACACGATCGATCGCAAGTGGGCAGGGACCACGGCCAGAAAACAGGACAATGATTTCGGGGACGAAATCCAGGGCAATCGAGGCATCAAGTTCTGTTCAAGGAGCTAACGGAGCCAGTCAGCAAGTTCAGCCGGCAGCAGCCAGCACGTTGAGCTCCTCCAAAGTGGCTTCCGCACCAAAAACCTCGCCTGGATCCGTTCCCGTTTTGGCTGCATCAACTCAAAAGGCATCTTCGCTCAACGGCTCGGAAGTGGATGCCTTGACGGACTCACTTTTTGCCGACTGGATGCGATTCGTGTAGTTTACGTGTTGAGCGGAAACCAGCTTGAGATGCAGAAGCGTGGCATCAATTAGGTGCTACGCTTTTTTCATGGACTGAAGGCCAGAATTGAAATCCCGTCGACGGAGCGACGGGTGTACGGTATGCCGCACGTGGGCGACGGAAGCTGGTTGCTCGACTCAGCTCCTGACGACCTTTGCTGCGACATCGTCTTTCAGCAGGCGGGGGGAAGGCGTTGCATCGGCAAATCGAATGGGGCGACCGATCGGTGTCATGATCTCTTTGCGAGCGTCGATTCCCATCGCCGCCATGATGGTCGCATACAACTCTGGAACCTGAATGGGGTCTTCAGGGCCGATGGTTTTTCTGCCGGCCATCATTTGCATATTCGAAGACTGTTTAGGCAGATCTGAAGGTGTTGCACCGATCACGGTGCCTTCGCGGAAACCACCTCCTGCGATCATGCAGGAGAACCAGTTTGGCCAGTGATCTCGACCGCCAGCAGGATTAATGCTGGGTGTGCGACCGAACTCGCTCATGCAGAGCACGATTGTAGAATCGAGCAGATCTCGTTCTTTAAGTTCTTTGAGCAGCGTTGCGATTGCAGGATCAAGGATCTTCGTTTGAGTGATATGCCCTTCGTGGTTCGACACATGTGTATCGAAACCCGACAAATTGACTTCGATGGAGCGAACGCCAACTTCCACCAGCCGCCGAGCAACCAGGCATCCTTTTCCGAAAGAAGTATCGCCGTAGGCCTTCTTGACAGCAGCGGGTTCGGCGTCCAGTTCGAACGCCTTCAACTGTTCGGAGGACATCATGGTCAGAGCGCGGTCGAGGGTGTTTTGATGCAGCGTGCGAGTCGCTCCGAATTGACGCTGTGACTCAAATTGTTTGCTGACAACACTGAGCCCCTTGAGCCGGTCTGTCTGACGTTCTTTGGAAACGAACGATCTCAGATTAGACAGCCCATCGCCAGGACTGAACACTCGAAAGGCATCCCATTCATTGCCAAGATATCCGCCTTCCGGGGTCACGAAGCCGCTCGGCGCCAGTGCGACGTGTTGAGGAATCTCAATCTTTGAGTCGGGCAGTTCATGGGCCGCGATCGCACCGAGTGTGGGATACTTCAGAGTCGGCTCAGGGCGGTATCCCGTCTTCACAAAGGCTGAACCTCGCTCATGATCGCCTTCTTTGGAAGTCAACGATCGGATCAAAGTGCACAGGTGCATTTGCTCTGCCAGCTGCGGCAGCATTTCCGAGATGCGCATGTCTTTGGCGGACGTACTGATATCCTTCACTTCTCCACCGGTCGGAGTCCCTGGATGCGGATCCCAGGTTTCCAGTTGGCTCATGCCACCGTTCATCCAAAGTGTGATCAGCGATTTTGGACGCTCTTCACGCCGCCGTGAGGCTGCTCGAGCAGACATACCTGGCAAAGCCAGAGTCAATCCGCAAACGGAGAGCATTTGCAGAATTCGTCGACGACTGATTTCTGTGTTCATGATAAATACTCAGAATGCCGGGCTGGTTTGAGAATCTGATTCGTAAACGAAGGAAACGGTCAATGATTCCATGAAAATTCCGGGCTGTTGTAGAGCGTCCAGAAAATGTCCTGAACAACTTCCGCTCTTGAACGATCCGGCTTTGGATCCATTTCTGGAGTACCCGGCGATGCTTCGCGTTTCTTCGCGGCCGCTTCGTAGGTTTTGTCGAGCATTGCCACGAAATACTCCTTTTCTTCGTCCGACGGGCGTCTCGCAAGACAAGTCAGGTAGCTGTTCTCAACGACTGCTTGATCGTTCGGAGAAAAATCGAGTATCTGTCCGGCGGCTGTCAGCAGCTCTGCTTTGCTGAGTTCCGATGAGAATCGACCATTCATTCTTAGCAAGGCTTGGGGAATTGTGCCGACCTGCTGCAGGAGTTCGTCGTCACCCATGTCACCGTATTCGTTGAGGAAGTCGTTTTCATTCCCGAACTTTTG
>CAIJTV010001272.1:0-4517 GCA_903823635.1 uncultured Planctomycetaceae bacterium | reverse complement strand
ATCCTGCACATGCCCGTTACTGATGGCTCTGCTCGCAGCTTCAGAACACATACCGTCATGATGGTTGTGTTCCTCTCAATTGCTGTTGTTTTGGTGCGTGAAACAGTGAACGCTGCCGAGGACATGCTGCCGCAGGAAACGGAGATCGTTACCGCCATCAATCATTACGTGTCAGCCCACCTGGCGAAAAACGGTGTGACCCCCGTTGCTCCTGCTGACGACGCGACGTTACTCAGGAGGACAATGCTGGATCTGGCTGGACGAATTCCTCACGCATTAGAGCGAGATTGGTTTCATTCCTTGCCTGAAGCCGATCGAAGACGCATGCTGGTTGATCGTCTGATGCAATCTCCGGATTTTGATTTTCATCATCGCAATTGGCTCGACGAATCACTGTTACCCAATCAACCCTACAACGATGAGTTTCGCAACTATCTTCTGACTGCGGTTCAGGGACGCCGTTCCTGGGAGTCAATCTTTCGGGAGCTGATGAAAGCCGGCGTCGCTGAGGGCCCGGAGAAAGGAGCCGCACAGTTCCTGAAAAGCCGAGTTCAGGAACTGGATGATCTGACCAATGATACTGCGATCCTGTTCTTCGGCGTCAACATCAGTTGTGCGAAGTGTCACGATCATCCGCTGGTCACTGACTGGAAACAGGATCACTTTTACGGCATGCAGGCTTTCTTTCAGAGAACCTATCAGACTCGCAAAGTGAGTGCTCTGGCAGAACGTCCGTTCGGTGAAGTCAAATTCACAACAACAAGCGGCGAAGAGAAGAAGGCCGCGTTTATGTTTCTGACGGGCGATCAGGTGACTGATCGAACGCCCGAGTTTCCGGCCGAGGAACGTAAATCACTGGAAGAACGTATTCGAAAGCTCGAACAGGAAGATGCTGAAGCGGAGATCCTGGTTCCCGAATTTCGGCCACGTGATGAACTGGTCGAAGTTGCGCTGCGTGACAGCAAAGACCGTTTCTTTGCGCGGAACATCGTGAACCGTGTATGGGCTCGGCTGCTGGGGACGGGACTTGTCGATCCGCTCGATCAGATGCACAGCGGAAATCCGCCGAGCCACCCGGAATTGCTGGCCTGGCTTGCGAATGATCTTGTCAGTCACGGCTATGACCTGCGGCGACTGATCCAGGGGATTGTACTCAGTGAGGCTTATGCTCGATCCAGCGAGTGGGCTCAGCCATCAGAGCAACCTGCCGCCAACCTTTTTGCCGTGGCCAAAACTCGCCCGCTTACACCTCGGCAACTGGCTGCGTCTTTACATGTGTCTGTCAGAAATCCGGAGCAATGGCCCGCGATCGATGCCACGGACGAATGGATCAGACGCCGCACGGACCTCGAGAATCAGGCGAACGGCTGGGTTCGAGAATTCGAACAGCCTGGCGACAACTTTCAGGTGGCGGTCGATGAAGCTCTGTTCTTCAGCAACAGTCAGCGAATTCAGAATGAGATGCTGAGTGATTCAGACGATCGGCTGTTGGGAGCACTCAAGAAAGGCGAGAACCAGAATCAGGCGATCGAAGTATTATGGCTCACAGTTCTCGGGCGTGTTCCGCAGGTTGATGAGATCACCTCGGCCAACAATTGGCTGGATCGAATTCCGGAGAAGAAAAACGAATCGCGAACTCAGTTGCTCTGGGCGCTGCTCGCAGGACCCGAGTTCCGCTTCAATCACTGATAGCCGTCTTGCTCCTGTATCAAAAAGAAAGCCCGGCGATGAAATCAGCCGGGCTTCACTTTAAATCCTGTCGTGGCGAACTATCCGCAACAACCTATGGCAGATCGGTTGTCCCCATCAGGAAACGATCGACTTCCCGAGCGGCTCCGCGGCCTTCGTTGATCGCCCATACGACAAGGCTTTGACCGCGACGGCAGTCCCCGGCAACGAAGACCTTTGCGTTGCTGGTGGTGTACCGTTCATGCTCGGCGTCCAGCCAGCTCATGCCTCCACGGCCTTCCTTAATCTTCACGCCAAGCTGATCAGCGACCGGGTGTTCCGGACCAAGGAACCCAAGTGCCAGGAAGACCAGATCAGCCGGATACTCTTTTTCAGTGCCCGGGATCGGTACGAATGGTGGACCGCCTTCGGTCATGACCTGCCAGTCGACTTCGATCGTCTTCACGGCCTTTACGTTGCCATGGCCGTCGTCCACAAATTCTGCCGTCTGAATACAGAACTGACGAGGATCGTCGCCGAACTTTGCAGCGGCCTCTTCGTGACCGTAATCGACGCGGAAGACTCGTGGCCACTGAGGCCATGGATTGTTAGGTGCTCTTTGGAGAGACGGCTTTTCAACGATCTCGAAATTGACCAGCGACTTGCAGCCGTGACGCAGCGAAGTGCCGAGACAGTCGTTTCCGGTGTCACCGCCACCGATTACGACGACGTTCCTGTCCTTCGCATTGATAAAGTTGCCATCCGCCAGCTTGCTGTCCAGCAGACTGCGAGTATTCGGACGCAGGAAGTCCATCGCATAATGCACTCCCTTCAAATTGCGGCCGGGAATAGGCAGATCACGAGGTCGAGTTGATCCCGTAGCCAGCACGATCGCATCGAAATCTTCCAGAAGTTGCGATGCCGGAACATCCTTACCAACCGCCGTGTTGGTGAAGAAGGTAATCCCTTCCTGCTCCATGATGCGAACTCGACGATCAACAACTTCGTGCTTTTCAAGCTTCATGTTCGGAATGCCGTACATCAGCAGACCACCGACACGATCATCGCGTTCGTAAACCGTGACCCAATGGCCGGCTTTGTTGAGTTGGGCAGCCGCAGCAAGTCCTGCAGGGCCCGATCCCACAACAGCAATCTTCTTGCCCGTGCGAACCTGAGGTGGCTCCGGAATAACCCAGCCCTTCTCGAAGGCATGATCGATAATCGAACATTCTATATTCTTAATCGTAACGGCTGGTTCGATCACGCTCAGACAGCAGGACCCTTCACAAGGCGCGGGACAAACTCGCCCGGTGAACTCCGGGAAGTTGTTCGTCTTGTGCAATCGGTCCAGTGCATCGCGCCAGCGTCCCTGATAGACGAGATCGTTCCATTCCGGAATCAGGTTGTTGACCGGGCAGCCTGAGGCCATATTGGCCATCATGTCACCGGTATGACAAAACGGAACGCCACAGTCCATGCAGCGAGCGCCCTGTGTTTTCAGAGCAGACTCTGGCATGTGTTCGTGAAACTCATTCCAGTCCAGAATTCGCAGCAACGGAGCTCGGTCTGCGGGAACCTGGCGAGCAAACTCCTTGAAGCCGGTCGGCTTACCCATGACTCATTACTTTCGGTGCAATATCGTTCTTCAGGAATCCGGACCCGATCACAGCCTGCACGGCAGACAGCGGGATGCGCGTACATCGAACCGGGACGTTGGAAGTGACATGATAAAACTCAGACACGGCTGCATTCGAGCGAACGACGGTCGGACGTCTGAATTCCCGCGAATTTCAGAGAATAGACCGCGTATCCTGCCGAAAAACACCGTCCGCCCGGGGCCTAAACCCGCGTCGGCCCGCGGAATCAGCCGCTCAGGGGACGACGCCATTCGATCAGTGACCGTTTTCGGGGTTCCCCAGGAACTGGAAATACAACTGGTCAGGCGCGGAGAAATCGGAGCAATCTTGACTCCATGGCCCCGCAAAACCCTTCGCCCACATCTTCCAGATGGACCCGAATTCCAGCGTTCTTAATGGATATCGCGCGGGAACGAACTCAAAACGAATCTTTCGTCTCGAATCAGAACAGCTCGAAAAAGTTCGTCAAACTGCCAGAGAGCTTCACAATAAAGCGAGCCGCATCCGCCCCGTTCACCGCACGGTGGTCATAGGACAGCGAGAGAGGAAGCATCAGGCGTTCCACCACCTGGCCTTCTTCCAGCACTAGCTGATTAATCCCGCGAGACATCCCAAGGATCGCCACTTCCGGATAATTCACGATCGGAGTAAACGCAGTCCCGCCGATGCCGCCAAGGTTGGTGATCGTGAACGAGCCGCCCTGCATTTCTTCCGTTTTGAGTTTACGATCGCGGGCTCGACCGGCGATGTCTGTCAATTCCGCAGCGACTTGAAGCACGTTCTTCTGGTCACAATTACGAATGACCGGAACAACAAGACCGTTAGGCGTGTCGACGGCAACACCGATGTGATAATACTGTTTCAGAACCAGCTCACCAGTCACCATGTCGACGCTGGAATTGAAGTTCGGGTAAGCCTTCAACGCTCCGACAACGGCTTTGATCATGATGGCTGTCATCGTGATCTTGGGTGAGTTCGGGTTCGCCTTCACGTAACGCTTGCGAGCCGACTCCAGCTCAGTGATGTCAGCCAGATCGTGCTGAGTCACATGAGGAATCGTGACCCACGCGTTGCTCAGATTGGCCGCGGAGACGCGGAAGATCTTGCTCATCGCGACTTTTTCAACCGGACCAAACTTGGTGAAGTCCGGAAGCGGCTGAGCCTGCACGACTCCAAATCCCGGAGCCCCCGCAGCGGATGTCGCTGCTGGTT
>CAIJTV010001271.1:0-5411 GCA_903823635.1 uncultured Planctomycetaceae bacterium | reverse complement strand
CGGAACCGAAAAGAGTGATCGTGCCATGAAGTGGCAAGACCGTGACAGAAGCCTGCATCGCGTCACCATCGGCGTCATAATCATTGGCTGTCACACCATTCGTTGCATTGACGCTCAGAGGCTCGCCAGAATGTGTTTCGTATGATTCAGGGGAAAGGCTGGCCTTTCGGTTCAGCAGTTCAATGTAACCAGTCTTGATCGCGGACCATGTGATGCCATCGTGGGCTCGCCATTGGAAACTGTCGGAGCCCGTGTAGGAGCTACTTGACGGAACATAGGTAAATGCGCCTGTAGCCGGGTTCAGCGTCATTGTCCCGTGCGTTGGCTGGGTCACAATCGCAAATGACAGGTTATCACCGTCGCGGTCACGAGAACGGAACGCCAGTCCGTTGGCCGAGGTCGCCGTAATTGTTTTTCCATGAGAAGCACGCCATGTTCCTGTGAACAAAAGTGGTGCTTCATTGACAACGCTGATTGTCGCGGTGGCTGTGTTGCTGTAATGCCCGTTGACCGCGAATCGATAAGTGAATGTCGCTTCGCCTACGAAGTCAGCAACTGGCGTGTAGCTGAATGTGCCGTTAGTTCCCAGCGATAACGTACCATTGACTGCGCCGGTCACAAGACTGTAGACAGGTGCAGTTCCCGGAACACTATGATCATTGCCCGTGAGATCACCAGACAGAACTCGATCATGCGAGACTTCAAGCTCATCATGGCCAGCAACCAGGGCAGTCGAAATACTGACCGTCTTTACGAAACTCAAGGTGTTGACAGTATCCTTTGCCTGATATCGGAACGTATCAACTCCAAGAAATCCTTCGTCAGGCGTGTAGTTGAATGATCCGTTCGCGGCGAGCGACAAGGTGCCATGTGTGGTTCCGCTGACAAGGACCGCCTGCAGAGCATCCAGGTCGGCATCGACATCATTGAACAATACTCCAGTGGCTGCGGAGACGTTCAGAGTTTGACCAACGACTGCCCCGTACTTGTCATTATCAGCCACAGGCCGACTATTCTGAACCAACAGGTTAGCGGTCCCCTCGGCCGACTGGGCACCGTCAGAGACCCGGTACCGGAAGGAATCTGTTCCCACGAATCCTCCGGCGGGCGTATACGTGAATGAACCGTTGGACTGGAGTGACAGTGTTCCGTGCTCTGGTCCTTCCCCCGCCACCAAAGTAACCGTTAAGTTGTCATCGTCCAGATCTGAGTCATTCTGCAACACACCGGAGACCGCAGAAACGATCAGCGGTCGGTCATGGCTGATCGAATAATAATCGGTTCTGGCAACTGGCAGTCGATTAAAGACTCGGATCGTGACAATTGCCTCTGCACTTTCCAGCAAACCGTCCGAAACTCTGTAGCCAAACGTATCTGCACCGACAAAGCCTGCGTCTGGCGTGTAAACAAATGAACCATCTGGATTCAGGACGACGCTGCCATGAGTCGGATCTAAACCTCCGACAATGCTCAACACGTCGCTATCGCGATCTCCGGAATATGCCAGGAGACCCGGAGCCGCAATCGCAATCGAATGGTCATGTGCAGCGGCGAACGAACGATAGACGGTCCAGGGGCGGTTATTCGTGACCGTAAGCGTCACGGTTTCGGAGTCACTGTATTCAGATCCATCGAATGCCTTATAGACAAAAGAATCAACGCCTGTGTAGTTTGATGCCGGTGAATAGGTAAAACTACCGTTCGCTTGAAGCTGCAAAGTCCCATGTGATGGCCCAGTGACCAGCACGGCGGTCAGAGAATCGGCATCAACATCAAAGTCGTTGGCAAGAACTCCGTTTCCCACAGCAACCGTGCGGATACGATCATGCACCACGGTGTAAGTATTTGAATTCGCCACCGGCGCAGAATTGGAAACACTGATTGAGACGACCACCGGTGCAGAGGTCACCAGGCCATCCGTGACACGATAGGAAAACGAGTCCGTCCCTGAGAATCCCGCGTCTGGTGTGTACGAGAATGAACCATTGCCATTCAGGCTGAGGGTACCGTCAGACGGGCCGGCATGTAGACTCACGACAAGTGCGTCGGTGTCTGCATCGGTGTCGTTCTTCAGAACTCCGTTGGCAGCCGAAACACTGAGTGTATCGCCCTGATGAATCTGGAACGAATCAGTACGACCGACGGGACTTGCATTCGTGATGCGGATTGTGGCGGTCACCGGAGCTGATGTCACAATGCCGTCTGTCACGCGGTACTTAAAAGTCACATCGCCTGTGGCTCCTGGTTCCGGGGTATACACAAACGTCCCGTCACTGTTCAGTACGAGCGTACCGGTAGCAGGTGCTGTATGCAGGATCACCGACAACACATCATCGTCATCATCAATATCGTTGGCGACCACACTGTTAGTGGTCACAACCAACGGACGATCGTGTCGGACGTTGTAGAAATCAGACACGCCGATTGGAGCAGTGTTTGAGACCTTGATACTCACAGTCGTCGGGGCACTCGTGGCGAGGCCGTCTGTGACCGTGTAAGTGAACGTATCTGTGCCAGACCATGCGACATTTGGCTGGTACAAGAAGTCACCATTGGGCTGAACCGTCAGCGTTCCATGGACCGGTGACGCGGACACCGACAGTGTCAGGGCATCGTTGTCGGCATCGACATCATTGCTTTTCAGGTCAGCCGCACTGATCACGAGAGATTGCCCAGCGGGTGTGTAGAACCAGTCTTCGCCCGCATTCGGAGCGTTGTTCAGAACCTGAATCGAGGCGGTAGCAATTTGACTGAGGTTGAAACCATCGCTCACTCGGTACGTGAAGCTGGTTGTTCCTGTGTATCCGGAATCCGGATCAAAGGAAAAAGAGCCATTCGAATTTAACGAGAGCGTTCCATGCGCCGTGCCGGAAACCAAGGAAACAGTCAGCGTGTCGTCCTCTATATCGACATCATTCCGCAATACGCCATTCGCGGCCGTCCGCGTCGAGATGCGATCGTGTCGAACGGTATACAGGTCGTTAACGGCCCACGGAGCGAAGTTCGTGACGGAGAGTGGAACCGTGATGATGGAACTCTGTTGCGTCCCATTGGTCGCTCGATAGGAAAAGGAATCCGCCCCGACATACCCGGAATCAGGTGCATAAACGAAAGAACCATTGCTATTCAGCGTCAGGACTCCGTGGGTTGGAGAGGTGACAAGAACTGCTGTCAGCGGCAGATTCTGATAGGACCAATCGTTTGCCAGTAGCCCAGACGCCGCCACGGTGAGTGTCTTGTCGTGCCCGACTGAATAGGCATCTCCGGCAGCAATCACGTGTGATGCATAAACATTCAATGTGACGGTGGTATTGGCCGAGTTTCGTGCACCGTCGAATGCGCGATAAACAAAGCTGTCTGTTCCTGAGAATCCGGATGTTGCCGCATATGAAAATGAGCCATCGGAGTTCAAAGTGAGCGTGCCGTGACTAACTCCGGTGACCAGATTTGCCGTTAAGCTATCAGAGTCAGCGTCGGCGTCGTTTTCCAGCACGCCATCGGCAGCCACACTGAAAGTCACACCAGCCACAGCGGCATAGGAATCGGCGGAAGCGAAGGGGTTGACGTTGGTCACCTCGACTGAAACGGTCGTTGAATCCGTTGCTCCGGATGGATCACTGATCGTATAGGTGAAGCTGTCGGTCCCGACATAACCAGTTGTGGGGGTATACCGAATCTGAGACACACCGCCGATCGTAACGATCTGAGTTGTGCCATGAGAGGCAGTCCCCGCTGATGTCAGCGCGAGCGAATCGCCGTTAGGGTCACTATCGTTTGATAATATCGGGATATTTACTGCCGTTCCGTGATGCGTGGACGCAGAATCCGACGTCGCGGTGGGGGGCTGATTTGGGACCGACCACAACACTTGAAGCACATAAGCGCCGCTCAACATCCCATATCCACCTCCGGAGGTAGTTGGGTTGTAGGTGGAGTTGCTGGAGTCTGAGACGCCGAGGTAATACGTCCCACTTGTTGCGACCGTATACGACAGGTATGGATCGTTTCCAGACGCGTTCGTGCCGGGTCCGTTCCGTTGTCATTTGAAGCAACCTGAGTTCCTCCACTGGAGAACAATCGCAGGAGGCCGTTAAAACTGCCGTAAGAACCGCCTGAATCAATACTGGCCGAATCGAGGTCAAACGTAATGACTTGTCCAGCGGTCAACGAAACGGAGAAAATATCGACATCACTCCAGGACTGCGGTCCATCGCCAATGATGCCTCCCGTGGCCATCCGGACATTGTTTGTTAGCGGCAGCGGCCGAGCTTGAGCGATGGTATTGTCGACCGCATGAATGGTCAGGGTATCTGTGGTGGACGCCGTGAGCGAACCGTCAGAAATCGTGTAGTTGAAATTGTCGCTGCCAGTATATCCGGACGATGGAGTGTAGGACACCACGGACTTGTTGGTATACGAATCAAATTGTGGACTTGCGGTGCCGTGAGCAGGTGTCGTCACCGTCGTGATGGAAAGTGGATTGCTGTTGGGATCTGTATCATTCCAGAGGACCGGCAACTTCGCCCCCGACGTGTTCTGCTCGACGAAGAACGAGTCCGCTGTTGGAACAGGAGGCTGATTCGAACTGCCCCCACCTCCACCGCTGCTCCCGCCAGTGGTTACCGTGATGTTGACTGTCGCCATGTTTCCGAATTCAGACCCATCGAATGCTCGATAGTAGAACGGAACTGTGCCAGTAAACGCTGACGGGGCTGTATACACGAACGAACCGTTCGGATTCAGGGTCACGGTTCCCATAGGAGCCGGCATGTACAACTGAGCCGTAAGAGTGTTGCCATCCATGTCAACGTCGTTGGCAAGCACTCCGTTTGCGGGCACTGTCAGGACCCCACCGGCAGCGACTGAGTAGCTGTCATTGGCGGAGTACGGAGCCGTGAGTAGAGTTCGATCTTCCAGTCGCTCAGTTCCACCGTGTCGACGTACTCGGTTCCGTTTCGTACGGATTCGGGAGGGCTCACCAGGCTGGCGTTGTGAAAACAAGGCGCGCAGCGACGACAGATACCCTCTCGACAACATAGACAGATCCTCAGGTGTGGGCTAAGAAAAATCTGGTACTAAGAGCGACGGGGGCATGCTACGCCTCGCCCAGCGTGGGGTCAACTCAGTGAGGCCCCCTACGCATTCCCCTTGCCACCTTGCGTGTCCTTTCGGATCCTAACATCAAGTAGCGGCGAACCTTATGAATTGTCCACAAACCTTCTTTTGCTCTAGCTCGTGCTTCGACGAGATCCTCCGCTGTAGCTTCATCAAAATGTAAGGCTCGACGACGAAGCCTTCGGTCACCATGTCTTCGACACACAGCGCGCTCGACTGGTATCACATGGTGTGGATCGCCGTTCGAGCCTTTATTGAGGAACTTCCAGCACGATCTCCGTGCCTTGATGAGGTCG
>CAIJTV010001270.1:0-3744 GCA_903823635.1 uncultured Planctomycetaceae bacterium | reverse complement strand
TCGTAAATCGTTCCAGCAATTGCATTTATGGCGACTATTCGACTAGATTCCCTATTGCGGTTGGCTAGTTATGTGATCATCACAATGATGTCGACTGATGTCAGATTGAATACAAACTTGAGTAGCAGGTTCGAGTGAATGGCTCACAAGATTCCCACGGAAGAGCAGGCCGATAACTCGCGCCCGGGCTGGCTGCTTCCGGTGCTGGTTTCAGTTTCGATCGCGATCTTCTTGTTGCCAACTCCGGCCGGCATGCCCGTGGCCGCTCATCGGTTGATTGCAGTCGCCGCGCTGATGGCCGGTCTGTGGATGACGCAGGCGATCCCGTTGGCGGCGACAAGCCTGCTGCCGTTGGCTCTGTTTCCGCTGCTGGGCATTCAGTCCGCGAAGGAAACCAGCAAGGCGTTCGTAGAAGACAGCCTGTTCTTGTACATCGGCGGAATGATCATCGCCCTTGGGATCGAACGTTGGGGACTGCACCGCAGGATGGCTCTGCATATTGTTGAGTTGTTTGGTGTGAGCCCAAAAAAAATGGTCCTGGGGTTTTCCATCGCGACCTTCGGTTTGTCCATGTGGATCAGCAACACGGCCACCACCATGTTAATGCTGCCCATCGGGCTGGCGATGCTGAAGATTTTGGACGAGGGACAGGAGGAAACAACTCCGCTGCGTTCGAAACAACTCGCAGTGCCCCTGCTGTTGACTTTAGCCTATGCCGCGACACTAGGAGGCATGGCGACCCTGGTTGGCAGCCCTACGAATAGTCAAGCCATCGGCATTTATCGCAAACAACTGCCTGACGCGCCGGATGTTTATTTCTCCGAATGGCTGCTGAGTTGTGGTCCGATTGCTCTTTTTTACCTTGGTGTGGTCTGGCTTGTTTTGACCTGGGGCCTACCGGGAAAATCCGATCAGGACGATCGATTACAAAAGGCCTTGCGAGAGCGATTGAAGGCACTCGGTCGGGTGACTGCGCCGGAGTTGCGAATGACGATCGTGTTTGCTTTGACCGCAGTCCTGTGGGTGACTCGACAGCCATTGAAAGTAGGCGACTTCACAATTCTGCCCGGCTGGCTGCAGTATTATGAGCAGATGTTTGTCTGGCTCTCATCTCGCATGGGAACGCCTGAGGCGAAACTACCCGCGAAAGACCTGATTACGGATTCCACGATCGCGATGTTTATGGCAGTCCTGTTGTTCCTGTTGCCATCGGGTAAGCGTGATGGGAATTCACGCTCAATCCCTTTGATGGACTGGACGACTGCCAATCGATTGCCTTGGGATATGATTCTGTTGTTCGGCGGTGGCTTTGCTTTGGCTTCCGGCTTTGAGTCGACTCAGTTGGCCGTTTGGCTTGGGGCCGCGCTGCAGGCACCGTTGCAGACGCTGCCTGCATGGCTGGTGGTGGCAATCATCTGCGCGATTCTGATCATGATGACAGAACTCACCAGCAACGTCGCCACAGTCAGTGCCGTGTTGCCAACTTTGCTGGCGATGGCAGAACCACTGGGGCTTGATCCCCGCATGTTGTTCGTTCCGGCAACATTGGCGGCCAGTGCGGGATTTATGATGCCGGTGGGAACGCCGCCGAACGCGATTGTGTTCAGCACGGGACGCATTCCATCGGGGGAAATGGCCCGGAGAGGACTGCTGCTGAATATTCTTGGCGTCCCGATCCTGACTGCCGGGACTTATCTGTTGATTCGCCCGGTGATGGGGATTCACTGAGGTTGGCGATCCACTCATGATCGCGATCGCCATTCTTTCTGTTTTCAGGGCCAGCGGCGGCAAGTTGGCGGTCGATTTCAGCGTCACTGCAGCATCAGCGAAAGTTTTCGCGGCATGCGGCACGAGACTCAAAAACTCAATCCATCATTGACGTTCCAACTCGCGAAAACTGATAAATCAGAAACCTGCAAATGCGTTCCCTCAGATTGACAAGAGCGTTACTTCGACGGCTCTGAATTTTCGACAGTAATATTGTTTTTGACAAGTTCGTCGATCGTCAGCACCATTGCGGCCGCGTAACCTCGCGCGACGGCGTCGCCGACAGAACCACGAGCCACAAGTCCGGATTCATCCGTGTCGACAGTGAAGCTGGCAGCGCGCGAACCACCAAGCGACATGGCTCGCTGAAAGACCTCGTCATCCGAATCATCGGCTTCTTCTTCGTCAGTGTCCGGATTACCCATGAAATCTTCCGCCATGAACGACACCAGCGATGAAATACTATAGTAGAAATGCTCATGCAAAGTTGTGAGGCCCGTGGCATCATCCTGTGGATAATCGGCCCATCGCTGAAGATCAACAGCGGCCGTAAACACCGGCGTGGAGATTCGGCCAGCCGCTTCGCGACAACGAGTCACCGACTGATGAATCATCTCATGAGCATTCTCGCCGCCCACGGCAAACCACAGGCATGAATCGACATTGGCGAGGTAGATGTGAGAGAGCTTGACCGGCTCCAGCTCCGAATCCTCGGGAATCAGCATCTTCAGCATCGACATATCGTGAAGTTGAACCATTTCGCTCTGTGTATCCAATTCGCCATCATCATTTTCTTCAGACTGAATTGCCGCGAGAAGTTCCGGATTTTCGTTCAGCTGCACGCCTCCATAAATCACGCCGCCGGATTCTTTTGACCAGCCAAGTTTCACACAAATTTCGAGATTTCCGTGTTCTGCCACGGCCCCGTACGACTTATTCCATGTGAGCTGCGCGGCTCGTTCGGCATCAGAATATTCCGAACTGCTGGTCGCATCTTCCGACAGACTCGCAACGTAGGCACTCACGACGTTTCGCCATTCCTCCGGCAAGTGAGCCGCCAGATAGATTGTTGCTGCAGCATCGTCGTTCAAAATCGGGGCGAAGCGGCGTTCGGCCGAAGAGAGTTCCCGCAGAGTCCGACCAAGGTCGCTGTTGTTTCGTGAGCTGATCCGAAACTCACCCAGAACAGGGCTTTCATCGAACGCAAGTTTCAGCCAGGTAGAGACTTTTTCGGTATCGAACATGGCGGAGCGAACGAGTGCGAGTCCAGCATCACCTGCACTCCGTCGCACGGCATAGTCCACGTCAGATTCACCATCCCACTGCTGAAGTTCTGCTCCGGCTGCGGTGCTGAGTGCATTCCAGCCCAGCATTCGCAGGCCCATCGGAATTCGATCCGGATGAAATGTCACTTCGCCATTCACGTCCGCGTTGTCCATCTGACGCAAGGAATCACCCGACGGCAGTTTCATCGTATGCAGGGCTTTAGTCTGGCTCTCGAACATGAATCCATCGTGAAAGCGAAAAAAGCTTGTCGACTGCGAAGAGTATTCCCGGAACTGCTTACCATTTTCTTCGATCAGTTTTCCTTCACCTTGACTGGAGTTGGAGCCAATGAAGACTCCTGTCCCTGAAGAAGCGCCAATAGAGATCGTCACATTGCCAGAACTGGAAGGCGGTGTTTCATCGACGCCAATCTCAGCGTTATCAGCGGTTGCACCGGGTTCCTGAACGACTTCCGAACTGCTGACGGGCTTAATCGCGTTCTCTTCGACTCGCCAGGTGTTTGTGAGCACCATCGAATACAGATCACCAGAACCATCCAGCTTTGATACAGGTCCGGCACTCTCCGATCGCGTGTTGATCAGTCGCACAAATTCCGCATGATCGACGACTTCCGAAAACACCACCTGTTCCACTGATGGCAACAATCCTTCCCCGAGGTACACAAGCAACCCGGAAGCTGGATTCTCGCGT
>CAIJTV010001269.1:0-3947 GCA_903823635.1 uncultured Planctomycetaceae bacterium | reverse complement strand
CTTCAAACCAAATCGCCGTGCCGTCGGATTTGTGCATTGGCTTGCCTTGTTCGTTCTGAACAAGTCGGTGCCCAAGCAGAGTGCGGAACGGCTTTTTGTCTTCCGCGTTGTCGGCTTCGTCATAGCGCATCATCGTGGACAGTGACAACATCGAATAGAACCAGTTGCGGAACTGGCCTGGGAAGCATTCGGTGACCAGATCGGCCGGATACCACTTCTGCCATTCTTCGCGGTTCGTGTTGTAGCCCATCGTGCTGAACGGCACGATGCCTGCGTCGAGCCATGGGTTGCCCACGTCCGGAACGCGGCGCATCCGCTGGCCTTCTTTGCCGGGAGTTTGGCTTTCGATGATGACTCCGTCGATCCACGGACGATGCGGCGTGTTGCCTTCGAAATCTCCCCAGCCTTCGACGCAGCGTTCTTTGAGCTCCGCAAGCGAACCGATCACTTCGAAGTCTGACGGATCGAGCTCATTCACCCAGATCGGCAGGGCAAGTCCCCAGAAACGCTTCTTGGAAATCATCCAGTCGCCCATGTTGGTCAACCAGTCGATCTCGCGTTCCTGTCCGTCGATGCTGTCCGGCAACCATTTGATCTGGCGCGTCACATCTTTGATCTCTTCACGCCAGTCCATGTTGATGAACCATTCGTCAACCAATCGGAAGACCAGTTCATCACCCGTTCTCCAGCAATGCGGATAGATATGCGGATACGTTTCAACGGCAACCAGCATTCCCTTGGCCTTGAGCTTCTCGAAGACCAACTCAGCCGTCTTTGGGGAGATCGCTTCAAGCCCCGCGAACTCACCGAACTCAGCGGAGTACGTGCCATCATCTTTCAAAGGTGCAATGACGGGCATGCCGACAGATACGCCGATTTTATGGTCAATGTCACCACAGCCGGGAGCCATGTGAACGATGCCGGTGCCTTCACCCGCGACGACATTCGCGCTGCCGCGCGAGTCCCGTCCTCCGTCGATGACTTTGTGCCATGACTTTCCGCATTTGCCAAGGTTGCTTTCATCGACTGGACAACCACCATCCATCTGCTGAGCCGGCAGTTCATCAAATGGCCCGTCATATTTCCAGCCGACCATCTCGGTACCTTTGAGCGTACTGAGTTCTTCGAAGCCGCCTTGCTCCTTGAAGATCTGTGCCAGTGTCTTGAGCTTCGGCACGCCTTCTGGCCACTTCCATTCTGGTCGACCGAACCCGTCCTTGAATTCAGTGGACAGTCGCTGGAAGTTCAGGTTGTCCTTGGCGAAGTAATAGATCGCGTTGTCACGTTTGGTTTGGAGCTTGATGTAGTCCAAATCCGGATTCACCGCGCAGGCGACATTGCTGGTGAGTGTCCATGGGGTTGTGGTCCAGACGAGTAGGTATTCGTTTTCACGATCTTGTAATGGAAACCGCACAAACACGCTCTTGTGAGTGGTCAGCTTGCGACCTTCAGCAATTTCCATCTGCGAATACGCACTGCCGCCACGGCCGGACCAGGGCATGACGTCGTGGCCCTGATAGATCTTGCCACGTTCGAAACACTTCTTCAAAAAGGTCCAGATAGTTTCGTTGTTCTCAGTGCTGAATGTGAAGTAGCTGCCGCCCCATTCCTGGCTGCCCAGCTTTTCAATCAGTTGATGAGCCTTCGCCGTTTCCGTCTTGCCACTCGGAGTTGCAATTGTGAATTCTGCGTCAGTGCCAAGATGTGCAGCCAATTGTCGGAGCTGGGTCGGATTGTCCCAGTCCATCCAGTAGCCAAGTCGTTGCGACTGTTCGGTCTGGCGAGCCGCGAACCGGAGAACTCGTCGCTTGCATTCATTGACGAAGTTATCGATGCCGAATTCGTGAACTGCGGTCTTAGTTCCCAGGCCAAGCTGTTTTTCTACTTCCACTTCGACCCACAGACCCTGACAGTCGAACCCATTCTGGTATCTTAGATCGTGTCCGGTCATCGCAAAGAAGCGTTGATACGTATCCTTGTACGTGCGGCCCCAGGCGTGATGAACTCCCATCGGGTTATTCGCTGTAATCGGGCCGTCGAGAAAGCTCCATCGCTTGCGGCCCGCGTTCTTCTGGCGAAGTTGACGGAAGATCTGCCGGATCTCCCAAAACTTCAAAACGGAATGTTCGCCGGTGACAAAGTTGCTGTCTGAAACGGGTTGAAACATGAGTCGAAACGTGGCTTCTGGGAATCAAAATGGAATTGCCGGATAGCCCTTTTGGGCTGTCATGCGGAATTGGGATATTAGGAGATTCGCGGCTTTCGTACGATCCTGTGGCCAGCAAATTAGGGCGATCTCGCTCAGCGAACGAACATCCTGTGGGTTGATGCCAAGTGTTTCCCAGCGACAACACGGTCTCAGTTCTTGTTCAGTTGATGTTGCTTCTTTATACCGTTTAGGGCAGAAAACGGAGCATTGGTTGCTCAGTGGAGTCGGATATCAATCGAAACCGGTGCATGATCACTGACTTCGAGCCCCGCTTCTCGGTGAATCGTGGCGGACTCAAATAGGGGTCTGGCGGCCTTGTTGCACAGCAGGTAGTCAATTCGCCAGCCGCGATCCAGTTCGCGTGCTTTGCCTCGATTTGACCACCAAGAGTACGGGCCCTGCACGTCGCCGTGGTGTTCTCGAACGAGATCGTGCCAGCCGGATTTCAGCAAACCGCCGAACCAGTCTCTCTCATGCGGGAGGAAACCAGATGTTTGCTCATTGGCTCTCGCATAGAAGATGTCTTTCTCGGTGTGTGCAATATTGATGTCACCGCCAAAAATTGTGGGCTTTTGTTCAGTTCGTTTTGATGACCAATTGATGAAATGGCCTAGCCATTCATTCTTCACTGTTTGACGTTCCGGGCTGGAAGAGCCCGACGGGAGATAAACAGATGCGATGCTGAGGCCGTTGATTTCGGCTTCGATCAGCCGTCCCTCTGAGTCGGGGGTGGATGGTGATAGTCCAATTTGATGCGTTTGGATTGGGTGGCGAGACCAAATGGCTGTTCCTGAGTAGCCCGGTTTTTCGGCAGGATTCCAGATGACATGCCATCCGTCGGGGTTCTGAAACTCTGCGGGCAACTGCTCTGGTCTAGCTCTGACCTCTTGCAGCAGTAACACGTCAGGTTTGATCTCGTCCAAGTGTCTTTGGAATCCTTTTCGAATAGCCGCGCGCAATCCATTGACGTTCCATGTGGTAACTCGAGTGGTGGTCACAATTTCCGGGCTTTCGTTGGATTTCGGGTGTCGATTTGGTCAGTTTGGGGAATTGAGTGGCTTTATCCAGATCCGACGAATTATCCGGATTCTGAGTTGCGTTGACTTGGGCGGCCCCGGCATAATTCTGGGTGGAAGATTGAGTAAGGGGTTGAAACCCGAGGTTTTCCTCCCGCAGATCTTTATGTTTACGCTCGCATGATAGTCCCCGAGAAAGGGAAATCGTCAGATGAAGTCTAATCAGTTTTTCTCCGGCATTGCACTGGTTGGATTAGCCGCGTCTGTGACCGCTGGTTCGATGTATGTCTCGCTTTCGGCATCATCACAACAGGAAGCTCCGGTCGGAGCTGGGGGTGTTGCACCAGAGGCTGAGAATCCAACGACGGCGGAGACTGTGGTAGAGGCTGTTGCCAAGTCCATCAACCAGCCATTGGCTCCTGAGCAGGTGATTCACTCACGTAGTCATGACGTTGTCTTGGATGCTTCAGGGGCTTTTTCGGGGAAATTGTCCACAATTTCCTCCGGCTCAGAATCCGCTGTGGCCTCGGGCATTACGGTGAAAGTGATTCAGGATGGGGCTGAAACGGGCAAAGCAACCACAGACGAACAGGGGAACTTCCTGATCAACGGTCTGAAGCCGGGCGTCGCCGCATTGTTGGCCTATGGTGACAACAGCTTTTTGCTTTACGGCATCAACTTGGTTCCATCAGATGAAGAACATCCTGCGAATAATGAAATCG
>CAIJTV010001268.1:0-2695 GCA_903823635.1 uncultured Planctomycetaceae bacterium | reverse complement strand
TCTAAGATACGGCCATCTCAAATTTCATATTTCAAATTTGAGATTTGAAGTTCTGCCTACTCACTCGGGGCATAAAGCAGGCCAAGAATTCCGAGTCCATAAAACGTGTACTCCACGTCGGCCTGTTGGTCCCAGCTCGCACCTCGAAAACCACCACTTGGAAGTTCCAGCGATGTACCGAGCCAATGCAGAATCCTGTCCGGCGGAATCAGGTCGCGTCGCTTTAAATCCTGAGCCGTCAGTAAACCTGTGAAGGTCGACAGGCCGTCGGCAAATGGAATGCGAGTATTCGCCTGGTATCCACCTTCGGCGCTGACAACATCGGTCAGAAATCCGGTGACGTCATCCGCGATGTCATCATCCATCGCATTCAGTTGATTCAGCAGTGCAACGGCCGCGGCCGTAGGATTGGTCCCGCTGCGTTTCATCGGAGCAATCTCAACAAAGCCACCGTCGTTTCGCTGACGATCGTAGAGAAACTGCACCATCGCGTTTCGTCGTGGGATCTTTCGCCCCATTAACTCATAAGTCAGAGCGACCAGGAACGACTGATAGGTGCTTCCGAGTGCCCCGTCTGTGGATTTTGCGTAGCCACCGTCGGCTGTGCGAAACTTCTCCACAGAAACGGTCACCTGATCCGCAAAGTCGGCCGGCGAGTGCTGCAACAGATCCGGGCCGCCGGAAGCCTGCACCACCAGAGCGCTGTAGAGCCAGCTCAGGAGATCAATCACCCCGAGGCTGAGCGGGTCAATCGCACCCAAATACAGGGCGATTCGGTCGCGGCAGTCAGTTTCCAGGCCGCCGCTGACCGCCAGGGCTCGCACGGCGAAACCCGTGTAATACAGGTCGGCGTCGCCTTCGCGGCCTCGAAAACCGCCGGTCTCGGTCTGCTGGCGGACCAGAAACTCCCGATGCCGCGCAAGTCGGTCTGGCGAGATCTCACGGAGGCCTCGGGAAACTCGGTCGGCTAATCGGAAAAGATACATCGAGAATATGTGGTTAAAGAAAATGGTCGATGCTGTTCGGCCCGAAGTCTGCCTGCTAAGCTGTTTCGCTTTCCCTCGGCCCGGCAGGACGTGGATCGGGACGAGGCAATGTAACCAGGCACAGTCCGGGTTTGCACCGTCGGGGTCGACGAATCCGCAGATCTGCAGCCCTTGTGCCGTCTTTGCTGAGACTGTCGATTCCTCATGGCCGGTTCCACCTCCGTTTCGACTTCATCGCCCGCAAAAAATGCTGCCGCTGCTCAGGACGAACTCGTCCTGGTCATGGACTTCGGAAGCCAGACTGCTCAACTGATCACTCGTCGTGTTCGTGATCAGAACGTGTTCTGTCAACTGGTACGCCACGACCTGACAGCCGATCGCATCAAGGCTCTGAACCCCAAAGGGCTGATTCTGTCCGGCGGTCCGGCCAGCGTTTACGGCGAGGGTTCTCCGAAAATTGATCCGGCGATTTTTAAGCTGGGCATTCCAATTCTGGGCATCTGCTACGGCATGCAGATCACGTGCTACACACTGGGCGGACGAATTCTGCCGGCTCATTCGCGGGAGTTTGGCCGATCCCCTTGTACGCAGTCCAGCACCGCCGTTGCCGGAAATCTTCTGTTCGACGGAATTCCGCAAACGTTTACCGCGTGGATGAGTCATGGAGACCAGGTCGAAAGTCTGACGGGCGATTTTGATCCGATTGCTTCGACTTCGACATGCCCAAATGCCGCTGTGAAGCACAAGACATTGCCAATTTATGGCCTGCAGTTTCATCCCGAGGTGACTCATACAGAATTTGGCGGACATCTGCTGGGTAATTTTGTCCGCAACGTCTGCGGATGCCAGGGCAACTGGAGAATTAGTTCGCTGATTGAACAGCAGAAGGAACTGATTCGAAAGCGTGTCGGTACCGATCGAGTCATCTGTGGTTTGTCAGGCGGAGTAGATTCGTCCGTTGTGGCGGCTTTGATTTCTGAAGCGATCGGTGATCAGCTCTCCTGCATCTTTGTCGACAACGGTCTGTTGCGAAAAGATGAACGCGGTCAGGTCGAAGAGCATTTTAACGGGCACTTCAAGACGGATCTGCATGTTGTTGATGCGTCGGCCCGGTTCCTGGGAGAACTCGCGGGAGTCTCCGATCCGCAGAAGAAACGCAAGATCATCGGCAAGGTCTTCATCGATGTGTTCCGCGATGAAGCCAAGTCGATTCCGAATGCAAAATATCTGGCGCCGGGAACTCTGTATCCTGACGTTATTGAATCGGGAGCGAATCCGGACGGTCCTGCGGCCACAATCAAATCGCATCACAACGTCGGCGGACTGCCGGCCGAGCTGGGCTTTGAACTGATCGAACCTTTGCGAGATCTGTTCAAGGATGAAGTCCGCCGGATGGGCCTTGAACTTGGGTTGCCCGAAACGATGGTCTGGCGACATCCGTTTCCCGGTCCGGGATTGGCCGTTCGCTGCTTAGGTGAAGTTACGGAAGAACGCCTGCGGATCATTCGCGAAGCCGACGCAATTCTGATTGAAGAATTGCACATCGCAGGGCTCTATCGAGACATCCAGCAGGCGTTTGTTGTGCTCTTGCCGGTTCAATCCGTTGGCGTGATGGGCGACGATCGAACCTACGAAAACGTCGCGGCAGTGCGAGCGATCCAGTCTGAAGACTTTATGACAGCGGACTGGTATCAGTTTCCTCACGAGGT
>CAIJTV010001267.1:0-2630 GCA_903823635.1 uncultured Planctomycetaceae bacterium | reverse complement strand
TCCGCGTCGAGCGAAATGACCAGATCACTCTTGAGCAGATCGAGGACCTGAAGCCGGAGCGAATCATCATTTCGCCGGGGCCCTGTACTCCGGCGGAAGCGGGCCTTTCTCGAGATCTCATTGCCCATTTTGGCCCGAAGCTGCCAGTGCTGGGAGTTTGTCTCGGTCATCAGTGTCTGGCTGAAGTATTTGGCGCCAAAGTTGTGCGAGCCAACCGACTGATGCATGGCAAGACTTCACTGATTTCTCATACGGGTCAGGGAGTTTTCGCGGGCTTGCCGGATCCCTTTCAAGCCACTCGGTATCACAGTCTGATTGTGCCTCGTGAAACCGTTCCGGATTGTCTGCAGATCACGGCCTGGGTTGAAGATCCCGGGCAGTCCTTTGAAGTGATGGGCCTGCAGCACCGCGAGTATCCGGTGCATGGTGTCCAGTTTCATCCCGAGAGCTTTCTGACGGAGAAGGGTTACGACCTGCTCCGTAATTTCCTCGCGATCTGATAATGGAGTTCTGATCTCCGTGAGCCCGCTGCCCCAAAACCCGGCTGAACTCGTGCAACTGGGGCGGCTGGAGCTGATTGCTCAGCAGTTGGTCGAGGGACTGATGATGGGCCGTCATCGAAGTCCGTTCAAAGGATCCAGCGTCGAGTTCGTTGAGCATCGCGATTACAGTCCCGGCGATGAAATCCGCCATATCGACTGGCGCGCTTACGGGAAGACCGGCCGCTACTATGTCAAGGAATTTGAAGACGAGACCAACCTCCGCGCTCATTTGTTGATCGATGCCAGCGGCAGTATGGCCTATGCGGGTCGATTCATTTCCAAGTTTCAATATGCGCGAATGCTGGCTGCATCACTGGCGTGGCTGCTGCTGGGACAACGCGACTCCGTAGGTCTGATTACGTTTGATTCTGCGATACGTGCTCAGCTGAAACCATCGAGCAATCGAGATGGCTTTCGCAGGATTCAGGAAGTTCTCGAAGAGACCACTCCGGGGTCTGACACGGGGCTTGCTGCTGTTCTGGAGTCTGCTCTGCCCACGATCAGTCGCCGCAGCCTGTTGATTCTGATCAGTGACTGCTTTGACGATATCGATGCGCTGACGAAGGCTTTGCAACGTTGTCGGCACGCGAAGCATGAGGTCATTATTTTTCGCGTCGTTGCTCCGGAAGAAGAAACATTCCCGTTTGAGCGACCCACCGAGTTCCACAATCTGGAAGCTGATCGTGGGCGATTGCTCGTGGATCCGCTGCGTCTGCGAAAAGAATACCTGCGGCAGTACGACGAGTTTACGCAAACACTCCATAAGGAATGCGGAGCGATAGGGATCGATTGTCGAAGAGTGCTGACCAGTGACCCACTTCAGCAGACTTTGGGTTCGTGGTTGGCCGAGCGACAGGCGGCACAACGCGTCAGATTTTCATGACGGCGATGGAACGAATCAGCGGCTGAAACTCCATCTGATCAAGAATATCGCGCTGGACATCAATCCCGGGGGCCACTTCGATCAGCTCGACGCCGTCGGGTTGCAGTCGGAAGACCGCTCGTTCTGTGACGAACAAAACATCGCGTCTGGCTTCTCGAGCCACCTGACCGGCAAATGAAACCTGTTCCACTTGCTTCACAAATTTAGCAACGCGGCCTTCGCGAATGATGCGAACCAAGCCGTTCTCGACCACAACTTCCAGTCCATCGGTTGTCAGAGTGCCGCAGAAGACAAGTCGACGCGCGTTCTGTGAGATATTTACAAAGCCGCCCACACCGGCAAATCGAGTCCCGAATCGAGAGACATTCACATTCCCGTGCTGGTCAACCTGAGCAGCGCCGAGTGCGGCAAAATCCAGACCACCGCCATCGTAGAAATCAAACTGCGCTGGCTGATCGATGATCGCTTCCGGATGCACCGATGCGCCGAAACTTAGTCCACCGGCCGGCATTCCTCCGATCGGTCCGCTCTCCAGAGTCAGAGTGACATCGTGCAGAAGCTGACGTTCTGCGGCGATGCGGGCGACTCCTTCGGGAAGGCCAATCCCAAGATTTGCGATTGCTCCCGGTAGCAGCTCATCGCATGCTCGTGCAGCGATGATTCGTCTGGCATCCGGAGGCATAGCTGGCAATGAAGGCTGGATCGTGGGATCGTTGATTGAAGCCGGCTGGCAGTAGCTTGAGTTATAAGGTTCTCCAAAAGTCTGCCAATGATCTGACTCGGCGGCGACCACAATCTTCGAAACAAGTTTGCCGGGAACTCGCACGTGTTGAGGTAAAGCCGGTTTGTCCAGAATTCGTCGGACCTGAGCGATCACGATGCCTTGATGATTATGAGCCGCCTGAGCGATGGGCAGCACATCCCCAATCACCGCCTCATCATCCATGATCAAGTTGCCAAAGGGGTCAGCGGCCGTAGCGCGGATCAACCCTACATGAATGGGAAAAGCGTGATACAACAGCCAGGTTTGCCCACGCAGCTGAATGCGTTCGATCAGCTCTTCCGTTGTGCGATCGTTCAGGCGACCACCTGAGTGGATCGGATCGATAAAGGTTCCCAGCCCCACGTGAGTCACGCAGCCGGGACGTCCGGCGGCGATGTCACGAAACAGCTGGCAGATCACTCCCTGAGGAAAATTGTAAGCT
>CAIJTV010001266.1:0-2815 GCA_903823635.1 uncultured Planctomycetaceae bacterium | reverse complement strand
CGTTTCGTTCAACCATTCAACGGGAATCAGACTGCCAAGCTTCGTACTCGCGAGCTGTCGCAGACGACCTCGCTGACCATCGATAAACACGATGCCACCACCGCGAGTTTCCACGAACTCACTCAGCCACTGAAAGTCCTGCTCGTTAAATAGTTCAGGGGCCACTTCGCCAAAGATCACCAGATCGTAAGCAAACAATTGTTCTCGCTTGCCCGGGAACTGTCCCTCTTCTTCACCTCTGGTCAAACCCGCATGATCAGTTCCCGGCCCAACGATCACAGTATTGATCGACCATTGTTCATCGCGTTCAAAGACGTTGCGAAGGTAGCGAGTTTCCCAGCGAGAACGTCCATCGACCAGCAGAACCTTGTAGCTGGAGACGATAGCGGCCAGTCTCATCGAACGCTGATTATTGTCCGTTTCAGACTCTTCGGGCAGCGCGGCAATCGACGCCTGAAACTCCAATGGCACTGCATGCTGCTTGATGTCGGAAGCAAACTGGGCTCCCAGTTTTGTGACGAGTTCATCGATCTCAAAATCAAATTCAATGCGTCGTTCTGCGACGTTCTGAGTTTCCAGTTGCTGCTGCCAAAGCACTTCATCCTGATAGCTGATCTGTGCGACAAAAGGTTTCCCCGGCGTCATTTGATCACGAACAACCATCACGCCGCGAACGTGATCTTTCTGGAACACGAGATCCGGGTGTTCAAGGCCGATCACCGCCAGGTCTGCAGCCTGTTGAGACGCACCAAGTGATACGCTGAAAAACGGAACTCCCTGACTTCCTAAAACCTGTGCTGTCTGCAATGGCGACGGGCCGGAATTGTGCTGACCATCAGTGATCAAGACGATTGCGGTCTTCGCCTCAGTGCCTTTGGTATCTGTCGATGGGGTTTCCCCGGAGCTCTCCGATGCGGTGACGGACTTTTGAGTCGCCGCGATGCCAGAACTCAGGTCCGTGACACTGGAGAAGTCCTCGGCACTTCTTTCGTTCTCACCCTCAGATTTTTCATCGACCTCGCCTTTTGCAGAGGTCGGAGCACGGCTACCCAGCAACTCCGCTTTTTCACCCGCCAACCGGAGCACTTCAACATCATGCTGCTCCCGGAGCTTATCCAGAATCTTTGCGGATGATTCCGATAACCCCATCTCCACTCGACGCCACCGCGGAGTTTCATCGAACATGGCCAGGGCCGATCGAATCGACTCATCGCCCGATTCAACAATCCGCGAAACCTCCGCCTCAAACGAACTGCGCACTGAACCTTCAAGCGATTCACAGACTTTGGCCAGTGCCACGAGTGCATTCGTCGCGGCGGTCACATCCGCGTCAATTGTGGAGGCGGTTGCATCCAGCGGCTGAAGCAATTCATTCTGATATCGCTCCGAGAGTTCTGACGGCAGAGACGTCTTTAACTCCAGCAAACGTGAACGAAACGCATCGACCGCAGTTCGAACGGCGTTGGCAGTCAGGGCAGGGGCCGCGTTGACAGCCGGGGGACTTGCTGCCGCAGCATCAGCAGCTTTGGGATCGGCCGCTGCTGTTGGTGCCGAACCAGAACTCACGGCTTCGGGATCGCTCTCAGGTGCGGTACTTTTCGGAGAAAACGCATCCACAAATCCCTGCCGAGCCTCAGACAATTGATCCGCAAGTTTTAGCAGCTTCGAATCAATACGCCCGGCACTGATCCAACCCAATTGCTCCGCGACCAGCAATTTTCTCCCGGTCGACATGTGACGATCCTGCATCGTCATGCTGCGCGAATCGTCAACATAGATTTTGACTCGACCAAGCTCGCCAAGAATCATGCGATGATGTAACACCGGCCCGGTCAGCACCAGAATCCCCAGCAGAAAAGCGGAAGATCTCAGCAACGGCAGCAGCCATCGAAGTCGGCGTGGCAAACCGAAACTTTCGCGGCTGTAATAACGCCATGATAACACGCAAACAATCAACGCAGCCAGCAAACCGGCCCACAGAGGTACATCACCAACAAATCGCAGCGTTGTCATAGACGAACCCTCGCGAATCGTTGTTGCAGGACGAGTTCCAAAAACATGAATGCCAGAAAAGCCGCCAGCACAAACTTCCAGATCTCCTGACCGTGTCGCCGCAGACGATCCTGTTCAAGATACTCGGCCGGAGACTTAATCAGCGTGGACGCCAGACTCTTTGATAACTCAACCAGCGCCGGTTCAGACAGAATACTCAGGTCCGATTCACTGCGAGAAGTCTCTGCGACAAAGTGAATCGTTTCGGCCGCAGGCGTTGACATGGCATACACGCCGGGCCGTTGAGTTTCCTCGAACCGCGCCAGTTGCAGCTTGCCCTGAAGCGTCGTGTTGAGAGTTCGACGAGCACCATCAGGAGTCACGACGGACAACGTTGTGGATTGTTCGGCTCCTGGCAACATCGCAACGGCCGGATCACCGGTCGCAATATTTCGCGGCGGAGAAATCCCCGATGCCATCGTTGTAATAATCTGCTGCATCAGCGGCACATAAAGAGGTCGAACTGGAAAATCCGTCCAATCCGCATCACAGGACGTCGCCATCTGCAACACGACGCCATCCCCAATACGACGCTCAATCAGCAGAGGATCGCCCGAATCCAGCCGTGCCAAAACTGCGACATCGCTGCGACCATCCACGTCAGCCAGTTCATGCCAGCGACGAATCTCGGCCGTTGATAAATCACCGTTGGCCGGCTCGTTAAAGAATTCCAGAGCGGGATGATCAAAATGCTGCGCGACAATATGAGAACTCTTATTGAGCGTTCCGGCTGCAGCATCAGCCTTCCCGTCTGACTCAGTTT
>CAIJTV010001265.1:0-3648 GCA_903823635.1 uncultured Planctomycetaceae bacterium | reverse complement strand
ATCAGCAAGGCACGGTCGATCAGGACATCGAGATCCTCGCCACGGGCCTGAATCGCCAGTTGCGTGCCTTTCTGATGCCGCCATGTCCCTTGTGGATTGCTAATAAGAATGTCAGTCGAGGATTCCTCACGAAATCCGACATCCCGCACATACCACAGCCCATGGAAGAATCGCTCTGGCTTGGTGATGTTTTCCGGGTATGTCGCCGAAAGCTGGAACGTGTGGGCCTCGCGAATGGCGTTAAGGACCTGAGCATACAACGAACGCTCAGATTGCATCAGCACTCCGATCAGTACCGCAGCTGCACCAGCCGTGGTCCAAGCGCCCACACGAGACAGCCAGCGTCGACGCGTGGTTCGAGTCTCCGATTTTTGAACACTCCGGAGAAAACGCTGAGCCACATCAATGCTTGGCATCGGCTCGTCCAGAATTGCCTGAACAGCCCTGCGATAGACGGCCGGAAGATCATCGTGGTGCGGGAGGTTTTCCGATGGCGGTGATTGTGTCATTTCGTGTCTCCTTGCGAAGAGTTTGAGAGAGAGGACTCCAGTTTTGAGCGGACCTTGTATACAGCAGCCGCGACGGCTGCTGTGCTGATTCCGAGCAGTTCGGCAATCTGTGGATTCGTCAGCTGTTCGAAGTACCGAAGTGAGAAAACGGCTCCTTCTCGTTCCGGCAATGATGCGATGATCCTTCGTAAATGCTCTGCCGACTCACGTCGAACGGCCTCGTCAAGTGGAGAACCCCCTGCATCGGTACAGGCTTCCGACGACAAGGGCTCGACGTCTCGTCGCTGCCTCCTGCGATCAAGGGCTCGAAAGACAGCCAGCTTGCGGAGATAAGCCCCCCACTTGCGAACGTCCGTCGGCGTGCGGGAGTAAGCCTCCATGAGCACTTCCTGAACCACGTCTTCCGCATCGGCAGGGTGTCCCAGGATCCGCATTGCGGTTTGGAGAACCATCTGTCCATGTTCAACAACAATGCGTTCCCAATCAATGGGCACGTGGCGACCTCCACAGAACTGAGAACGTGTTTGCCGAACCAATGTCCGACTTCAACCTAATGACGAAACTCGCGCTCACAAATGACTTCGAATGTGATTGTATTTCCGATTTTTGTGCCGCGTGCCCACTTCGGCCCGTTCACTCGGGAAATTGCGTGTTTGAACCGCGGGGTGGCACAGCCTCCAGTCCATCGGAGTTAAGAAGTCATCTTCAGAGCCAGTTACGATTGATTTCCGACACATCCGTTGGTTGAGGCATCAAGACCCGCCAGAAAGAAACTGCTTTGACAACCATCCGCGACTTCACTCGTAGAGAACAACGAAACCAGAGCGGACGATTTGTGATGCACCGTCTGCTAAACTATTCTGTGCGTGGCCATGGTTGAGGTCATGATCTGAATGATCGATCCCGCGAACACACGGCCTCAGTTTTGCCGCCCGAAGAATAGATTGCGTCCATGGAACTCTGGCAGACCTATCTCATCCTGTGTCCGGCGGCTGCAATCGGCGGAGCGATCAATTCCGTCGCTGGCGGGGGCACGTTGGTCACTTTTCCAGCATTGATGTGGGCTCTGGGCAACGGACCCGGAGCCGCAATCATCGCCAACGCGACGAACACCGTCGCTCTTTGCCCCGGTGCGTTTTCGGGATCGTGGGGTTATCGACGCGAACTGAAACAGATGTGGGACTGGGTTCGCTGGCTCGCAATCCCAAGTATTCTGGGAGGTATGGCCGGTTCAACGATCGTTGTGCTGGCTCCGGAGTCTTCGTTCAAGGCCATGGTCCCATGGCTGATCGCTCTGGCGACGCTGCTCTTCATTTTGCAACCTCGTATTACCCCGAAAGCACCTGCGGAATCTTCCCTGGCAAGTCGCAGCCAGCGTTCACAATGGCTGGTCTTCGTGCTGCAATTGGTTATTGGAATCTACGGCGGATACTTTGGAGCAGGGATCGGGATCCTGATGCTGAGTTCGCTCAGCCTGTTAAATCTCGGCAACATTCATCATGTCAATGGTCTAAAGACCGTGCTGGCCGGATTGATCAATGGCGTGTCCGTCGTCGTGTTTGTCGGCACCGGCAAAGTCAACTGGGTGCTGGCAGTGCCGATGATTGCCTCAGCAATGCTCGGCGGCTGGCTGGGTGCCTCATGGGCTCGCAAGCTCGACAAGACGATCATTCGCCGTGTGGTCATCAGTATCGGGATCGTTCTGACGGTCTGGTATTTCGGAAAGACGTGGCTGATTGATGGGTGAGGCGAGAACCGGACGCTAATGCGTTCCGGCTGATTAAGTCGACTGCCAGCTAGTCCCCGGCAGGAGCAGCAGTTTTCGAATAGAGCCCGTTGCAAGTTGGATCAAACAACCCAACCTGATTCCATGGAGCCACTGCAGAGCACAGCCATGACTCAAACGTCTGTTCGGCATTTGTTCGATCGGCCGGGTCAGCGTGGCGTGCGACGGCAAGTCGATGTCTGGCTTCTTTCAACATGCCTCTGAAATCAGGATCATTGGCTCGCAGAAAACTTGTGCCTCCTGAGGCTCCGTCCGGAGACTGCTCCATACTGGTTGCTGCTGCAAAGTAGAGCATGCCCCAGAGACACCATAAGCGAAACGACGGGATTGCTTCATAGCAGCCTTCGACTAACTCATCGACGCAGCGAATCTCCTCGATCAACGAATCAGAATACTTCCGCAGACGATCTTCGCGCTGAGCGGCGGGCACCGACATCAGCAGAATCTCAGCTAATCGCGAAACACTAAACAAGGTATGAGCGATCCCGGTACTGTGCAGCGGATCAATGAAACCTGCAGTGTTTGTAATCGCAGCCCAGTTCGAACCTGCCGCCCGAGATGCCAGTCGCTGAATTCGAGAGGTCTGCTGCAGGCCTGAGTCCGGCCGAATAATACGAGCATTCCTGAACTGACGAGCCAGAAATGGCGCTCTCTGAATCCGCCAGTCCCATTCTTCCTGAGGAGTCGAAAAGGAGCTTCGAACACGCTGAGTACTCGGTCGTTCATCAATCATGAACCCCGCGCTGAGAGTATCGTCGTCGTAGCGCAGCTGCCACATCCATCCGTCCGGACAGACCTGATGAACGGCCGCATCATCGCAGCGATAGGGAAAAACCGCGACGTTAATCTGACTGTCCATCAAGAGTTGCTCACAAGCCGTGGCGGCTTCAAAGTGAGCGAACAGGGATCTCGAATGAGTTCTAAGCGATGCCGTTTGATCGGCAATCCCGAGCGTACTCAGTATTCCCTTTGAGGATCCCGTTGCATCGACAATAAACGGAGCATTGACGAAATACGCACCGGAAGACTCCACCGTTTCCTTGAGCATAGAATGATTTGACAGGGCCGGTTCATCGCTGGAGGAAACTTTCAGAACCCATTGATCGCCATTTGCTTCCAATTGATAAATACAATTCTGAAATGTCAAGACGCCAGCAGCATTCGCCAGACGAAACAAGAACTGGTCAATATCGCTGCGAAGCCAATGAGTGTCTGAGTACTCGTCGTTGACGCTAGCAGAAACCAGCAGGCGGCGATGATCGAAATTTTCAATCGAAACATCTTCATCGCCGGTCTGATCGAAATAGGTAAAGCCTCGTTTCTTGCCGCACAGAAGATTCGGATACACACGTT
>CAIJTV010001264.1:0-10192 GCA_903823635.1 uncultured Planctomycetaceae bacterium | reverse complement strand
GATTCGCCCTGTCGGCCGAGACCGTAAATATTGCCTGGTACACGCCCGGAAGCGCGAAGACGCTTTGAGTCGACTGTACCGAGCTTTGACCGGCGTTCCGCCTTCACCAGAAGATCTTCCGACATCTGTGACCACCCTGAATCAAGAACCGAACAAACACCTATTTTCGAACCCCGCTGACCTTCGGCAGATTCTGCCGATACAGTGGGGCATACAGAATTTCAATGCCTCAATTTCGACCGAAACCAACCAACGACCGGAGACTTTTTGTGGTCTCAGCGTCAATTGCCTGCATTCACCGCTGTGTTCCAGACAGTGATAGAAAAGCCGTAAACCCAGCAAAGCTATAGTCTTAGGCTAAAATTTCTGCAAAATACAGCGCGCAGAGCCCGCCCCGCTGTTTTTCGGAAACGGGGCAGCATATCGTCGTCCTATCCAACGTTCAACTGCAGAAGCCAAAGGTTCGTCGAGATTCGTCGAGCCGGAAATTCAACCAGACGCGCGGCAAAGTTCATGAAACTTCCCTCTTCGGTTCTTCGGCTATGCTGGTTTCTTGCTGGACCCACGGCGTGCGGAAAGTCGGCTACGGCCATAATTCTCGCGGATCGCCTGAACGCTGAGATTATATCGCTCGATTCCATGGCCATTTATCGACGGATGGATATCGGAACGGCGAAGCCTTCGAAGCAGGATCTGCAGAGGGTGGCCCATCACTTGATTGATATCGCAGAGCCTCACCAGGAATATAGTGTGGCCGAGTTTGTCAGGCATGCGGCCAGGGTCGCCGAGGAAATCCTCGGGCGTCAACGAGTTCCTCTGTTCGTGGGAGGGACCGGGCTTTATTTGCGATCAATCCTGAGGGGGCTCTTTGAAGGGCCTGAGCCTGACTGGAGCTTTCGGAAGTCCATGGAGCAATTGGCGACTAAGAATGGTCCGCAGTGGCTGCACGACAAGCTGGCGGCCTGCGATCCGGTTACGGCTGCGCGGCTGCATCTAAATGATATGCGGAGGATTATTCGGGCGCTGGAAGTCTTTGAGCTGACAGGGCGACCAATCTCCGAGGATCAGCAGCACAGTCCTCTTTCAGTGGTCGATCGCCCCCGTGTCGTCGCATGGCTGGAGCCTCCGCGTGAGTGGTTGCGAGCCCGAATTGATCTTCGGGTTGATCAGATGATGTCTGATGGCTGGCTTGAGGAGACTCGTGAGCTGATGAAGTTGCAGCCGCCTCCATCGCGCACCGCCTGCCAGGCGTTGGGCTATCGTGAATTGATTGGTCATCTGAACGGGCAGTTGACCCTTGAGGCTGCTGTGGAGCAAATCAAAATCTCGACCCGGCAATTCGCGAAACGCCAGCATACCTGGTTTCGCAATCTGGAAGAATGCTTTCCGATTGCAATGACAGGTCTGGAAACGCCAGAGCAGATCGCCGACAGGATTCAGGCCCTTGACGATGGGGCTGGGGCTAATCTCTGATGCAGAGCCTGAGCGAGGCTGAGTTTCGCCGATCGGTGATAAATCCTGCGACAACTTGACGGGGTCTGGTGTATTCGCTTTTCTGACGGTTGGGGTCGGAGTAATCTTTGTGGTCTCGGAAGGTTATGGACGTTTGATCATATACGGGTACTCAAATGATTGTTCAATGTTCTCAATGCAGCAAGACATTGAAGGTCCCTGACACGGCCGCAGGAAAGCGTGTTCGCTGTCCTGCCTGTTCAGGAGTTGTTGAGGTACCGCTGGTCGCGTCGGCGCAATCATCCGGCAACGCCGGGGCAGCTTCCCAAAGCGCAGCTACTGGTGGTCGAGGTGATGTGGCGAAAGGCGAAGGTAATAAATCTCCGTCGCCGAAAGACGTGCCGACCAGCAGTTCTGTGGTCAGAAGAGCACGAGCGATAAGTTCGGAGTCTCGCGGTTCAGGGGATTCCTCCACAGCATCGACAGGAGGTGCAGAGGCTTCGGTCACAAAGCCTGCCGCGAAGGAAGTGTCGTCACGTGGGAAAGGCGGCCGAAGTGATGGAGTGCGTGAATCGCCAGGCAGTGATCGAGGTGGCTCCGTAAGGACTTCTTCGAGCGGGAAGCCGCGGAAGCGAGCAAAACCTGCGGAGCAGGGCGAAGACGTCGAGGATTATGATTCGGGCTATGGAAGTTATGAGGACGATGGTGCGGACTATTTTGAGTCAAATCCGTTTGCTCCGCCTAAAGCTGGTTCTGCATCATCGTCAGGACGTTCCGGGGGGCCGTCTGAGATTGCCTCGCGAAAGTTGGCAGGTCTGGGTTTATTAATTCAGGGGTGGGCGACGGTTTCGATTTTTCTCTTGGTTGTATTCATTTTTGCGGGCAGCTTTATTGCTGCAGCCTTGGAGAGAGGCGGCGGGGTTGGTTCTCCGGGGCTCCTGGTCCTGATTGGGTTGGCGGCGATTGCGATGTTTATTGGGGCCATCGTGGTGTTGGTTGGGGAATGCATTTGCATCGCGATTCCGCAGCGGAGTGGGGCGAAAGGTCTGATTATCGCTGCGATCGGTTGTCTGGCGGTGCAGGTGTTGTTTTCTGTGATTCAGACTTTGGCAGATCAAGGGACGAGTAATCCATTTCGCCCTTCGCCTTTCCGCCAGGGGCCTTCGAGCGGCCAGTTATTGTTTGCGATGATCGGGTTGTTCAGCGGGTTAGGGCACTTGATCTGTTTTGAGCTCTTCCTGAAGAAGGCCTCAGAATATGTAAAACGATACGATCTGGCTCGGCAGGCGATGATAATTCTGATTGGCATCCCAAGTTGCTTCGTTCTGATCTTTGTGTGTTCGTTTTCAGCACCGTTGTTGGCTCGATTTGTAGCACCGGTGATGGGGCTGGTGATGTTGGCGCCGATTTTGGCTGCGGGAATTGCCGTCATTGTGTTTTCTGTGATGCACGTGTCGCTCTTGTTCAGGGTTGGTGGGGCTTTGAGAGGCTGAATGGGAGAGTTTTGAGTGTTCTTGTGTCGCTCGGGCGAATTCCGAGGGCAAAACGGCACTCCTTCTTGACATCGAACCTGCTCTTTGACACGATGCCCGATTCGCATTGTGAACTCCTGCACATTTGTCAACTTCTCTACTCATGAGCGACTTTTGCCGGTCATTCGTTGAAGTAGCATTGCTGGCAGTGGTCGAAAGGGGTTGGTATCGAGTCGCGGGCAAAATTCCCCGGGAATAGCCTGCTGATTGAAGTGCTCCATGTCGAAAGCAATACCTCGCTGCGAATAAACTCGTCGAATCGCTTTGACGAGTTGACAGGGAAAACATGATTTGTCGCTTTGACAATGTCTGTTTGGCCTGTTTTGGTATCGTGGCGATCACATGATATTGGCGATTAAGTGTTCGAAAACTGGTATCTGATCAAAGTTTGCGTTTGGAAGAAGTGTCATGGCTGTACCTAAGAGAAGGCAATCGAAGACTCGTTCGCGGAAGCGTAACAGTCACAATGCCATTAAGCCTCGTCAATTGGCAAAGTGTCCACAGTGTGGCACGATGGCTCCAACTCACGTTGTTTGTCCAACGTGTGGCTATTATCAGGGCCGAACACTGGTTGAAAGCGTTGAGGAATAACTTCCATGCGGATCGCCCTGGATGCGATGGGCGGTGATTTTGCTCCCGGCCCGAACATCGTCGGTGCATTTGAAGCCGTTGAGCGAATCCCGAACCTGGAAGTCCTGCTGGTTGGTGATCGTCCTCGACTGGAAGAAGAAATCGCCAAAGTCGGCTCTCTGCCTCCGAGTATTCAGATTGTTGAATCTGAAGGTTTCGTCGGAATGGAAGAGAAGCCGACTGTTGCGCTGCGCGAAAAACCCAACTGTTCGATTGTTCGCTGCTGGCAGTTGATGGCGTCCAGAGACGTCCAGGCGGTTGTCAGTGCAGGTCATACGGGGGCTGTCGTCGCAGCTGGCCTGAGAACTCGTCTGTTCCTGAAAGGCGTAAAGCGTCCAGGGATAGCCGTCCGTCTGCCAACGATCAACGGATCGTGTATCCTGATTGATGTCGGTGCGAATCCTGCGGCACGACCGGAGCATCTGGCCCAATATGGGTTAATGGGGTCGGTGTGGGCCAAAGAAATGCTGGGCATCGAATCTCCCCGCATTGGCCTGATGAATATTGGCAGCGAGGAAGGCAAGGGGACCGATCTTTATCGCGACACCCACACGATGCTGGCCAATTCCAAATTGCACGGAACCTACATCGGCAACGTCGAAGGGCGCGGTCTCTATCACGGTGAAGCAGATGTCATCGTCTGTGAAGGCTTCGTCGGGAACGTTGTGCTGAAGGTTAGCGAAGGGATGGCAGAATTCATCCTGAAGACCGTGGGTGGCGCAATGATGAAGGCTCTCTCGACTGAGCGTGATCTTGCGAAGCAGACATTGGGTAAGCTCACTGATCAGTTCCACTATCAGGAGTCCGGTGGAGCGCCGTTGTTGGGGATTGATGGTGTCTGCATCATTTGTCATGGCTCCAGCGACCATCGATCGATCCGGAATGCTCTGAAGATGGCTACGGAAATCGACAACCACCACATTAATTCGCGAATCACCGAACTGCTGGCTCAACAGAATCTGCCTCAGTAGACTGATCGACCAATTCACGTCGGCCTTTGACTTCGCTCTGTCGCACCAGCCTCTGTTTGGCGGCGCAAAGGAGAATTCATGTCCAAGATTGCTTTGTTCTTTCCTGGTCAGGGTGCCCAACATGTCGGAATGGGCCGCAAACTCGCTGCTCAGTATCCGAAGGCTCGCGATCTTTATGAACGTGCGGCCGACATCATGGGCTTCGACCTTGCGAAGCTGTGTTTCGAAGGGCCTGCGTCTGAACTCGATTCCACGGTCATCAGTCAGCCAGCTCTGTTTGTGACCAGCTTGGCGGCATTAGAAAAACTTCGAGCTGACTCGCCGGAAATCGTGCTGGCCTGTGAGATGGCGGCCGGGTTGAGCCTGGGCGAGTATACAGCTTTGGTGTTTTCCGGAGCGATGTCGTTTGAAGACGGGCTAAGAGTCGTCAAACGCCGCGGCGAGGCGATGCAGGCGGCTGCCGACGCAACTCCCTCCGGAATGGTCAGCATTCTGTTGATGGAGCGTCCTCAGGTTGAGCAGATCTGCAAAGAAGCGTCTGCTCACGGTCCGATTCAGATCGCAAATTTTTTGTGTCCGGGGAATCTCGTCGTAAGTGGCGAAAACGCCGCCTGCGAACGAGCTGCTGAATTGGCTGTAGCTGCCGGTGGCCGAGCAATTCCTCTGGCCGTAGCGGGAGCTTTCCACACCGAGATCATGCGTCCGGCCGATGAAGCGCTGGCGGAAGTTCTTGCGGAAGTCGAGATCCGCACTCCTGAGATTCCGGTGGTCTCAAACGTTGATGCTCAGACTCATACGGACCCGGAAGAAATTCGTCAGTTACTGATCCGGCAGGTGCTGAACCCGGTGCGCTGGGAAGATTCAATCAATCTGATGTTGAGCGAAGGCTGCGATGATTTCTACGAAGTCGGGCCCGGGAAAGTTCTGAAGGGTCTTTTGAAGCGAATCAGCCGAAAGACCAACTGCACGACGATCAATGATTCGTTTGATGAGACAGGCGGCGTGTAGTTCGGATGAGCTGTTGTGCCGATTATCATCGCCTTCGGTTGGCGTGAACACTCAATGTGGCAGGGGAGTCAATGCCTCGGCGATTCGTGATTCTTGAGCACGATCATCCCTTTCTGCATTGGGATCTGCTGCTGGAAGAAGAGTGCTCTGCGCGGACCTGGAGGCTGCTCAGGAAGCCGTGTCTCGGGGAACCGATTGCCGCTGAACCGTTGCCTGATCATCGACTGATGTATCTGGACTATGAGGGCGTTGTGAGCGGAGATCGTGGGAGTGTAAAACGCTTTCTTGCCGGTACCTACCAACCTATGTCTGATCAGACAGGTGTTTTGGCCTTTTCACTTTTTAACAACAGCTTTGCCGAGTCAGTCCTTATTCGAGCTCTCACGGACGGACGTCTGTTTGTTTCATTTGCGTAAAAAGAGATGTCATCACTGATCAGCAGGGACCCGCTGGCTCGACGTCCGAAATCACTCTTACTTTGTCCTTAAAAAAAACGCTCACACCAAATGGTGCAAGCGTTTAGTTGGGCGACTCTGAGGACAATGTGATCGGAGCCCGATTGGAAGGGCTCCGATCTCCGTGATCAGCAGCATTTAGATGACATTGGCCACCTGAACTGCAAGACCGCTTGCCAGCAGATTTGTCGTCAGGATTGCGGTCAATGCCCCGGTTCGAGTAGGCCGAGTTGTGAAGGAGATTGTCAACGTCGTCGCGGTTGCGGCGGTCACGGTGCCAACGGCACCGTTGTTAAAGACCACTCTGTTGTTGGCGGCAACCGTTGAGAAACCAAAGCCTGTAATTGTCATCGTTGTTGCAGTGATGGCAAGGCTAGTAGTGCTGACTGTGACTACGGGAGTTACATTGGCCACTTGAATAGCGGCCCCACTGGATGCTCCGTTGGTAGTGACCACGGCGGTCAAACTTCCGGCGGTTTGTGGTTTAGTGGAGAACGTCACAATCAGTGAAGTCGCGGTGGCTGTTGTTACGGTACCCACAGCTCCGTTGTTGAAAGCGACCGTATTGTTCGCGGCCACGGTGCTGAAACCCGCACCGGTAATCGTGACAGTGGATGCGTTGGCCAGCAATGAGGTGGTTGTGGCGGTTACGACCGGTGCGACAGTGGCGATCTGAGTCGGCGCTCCGCTTGACAATGAACTGGATGTGACAACTGCAGTCAGGCTGCCGAGAGCAACTGGCTTTGTTGAGAATGTCACGGTGAGTGCGGTGGCTGAAGCCGAGGTGACCGTACCCACGGCTCCGTTGTTGAACACAACTGTATTGCTGCCCGCCACCGTAGCGAATCCGAAACCGTTGATCGTGACGGTCGTCGCATTGATCGCGAGGCTTACGGTGCTGCTGGTGACAACAGGAGTTACTGTCGCGACCTGAACGGCAGTTCCACTGGACATGCCACTGGTTGTGACGACTGCGGTCAGACTGCCAGCGGTTGCTGGCTTTGTCGAGAAGGTGACCGTTAACGATGTTGTTGTGGCCGCAGTCACAGTTCCGATAGCTCCCCTATCGAAGGTCACGGTGTTGTTTGAAGCTGTCGGACTGAAGTTGCTGCCAGTGATCGTCACGGTACTGGCACTGGCCGAGAGGCTGGTGGTTGTTGCCGTCACGACGGGTGATACGGTTGCTACTGCCGTTGCAGCACTGCTGAATAATGATGTCGTTACGACCACGTTCAGCGGACCGGCAATGTTTGGTAACGCGGCGAACGTGATACTGAGTGAAGTTGTCGTTGCCGCGGTGATAATGCCAACAGCTCCATTATTGAAGCTCACAGAATTGTTTGTGATCGTTGAATTAAAACCGAAACCGGCGATCGTCAGCGTTGTCGTTCCTGCGGCCAATGCGGTGGTGCTTGACGTCACGGTTGGGACAACTCTTGCTACCTGCACTGCGCTGCCACTGCTCAGGCTGTTGGTAGTAACCACAGCCGTCAGGTTCCCGACGGTTGTTGGCCTTGTCGAAAAAGTCACGGTTAGCAAATTGGCCGTAGCCGTGGTGACAGTGCCAACAACTCCGCTACTAAAGGTCACGGTGTTGTTCGCTGCTGTTGTGGAGAACCCAAATCCGCTAATGGTCATTGTTGGGGAATTCGCTCCAAGGTTCGCAGTGCTGCTGGTGATGATTGGAATCACATTGGCCACCTGCACTGGAGTTCCACTGGAGATGGAGTTCGTGGTGACGACAGCTGTCAGGCTGCCCGCTGCCGTCGGCCGGGTCGACAAAGTCACCGTTAGGGTTCTTTGTGTTGCAGAAGTGACAGTTCCAATCGCACCGTTACTGAAGACTACAAGGTTGCGGGATGCTACCGGATCGAAGGCAAATCCATTAATCGTCACTGTGTTACTGTTGGCTGCCAGGCTGACAGTACTGCTTGTGACCACCGGGATGACGGTCGCCACCTGAATCGCTGCGCCACTGCTCACGCCATTTGTTGTGACAGCGGCCGTGAGGCTGCCGACAGATGCAGGCTTTGTTGAGAGCGTCACTGTCAGCACGGTGGCGGTGGCTGTGGTGACGGTTCCCACGGCACCGCTGCTGAGTGTTACAGTGTTGTTGGCAGCTGTCGTATCGAAGCCAAAACCATTGATCGTCATGGTGGCAGCGTTGGCCACGACATTTGCATTACTGGTGGTTACGACTGGCTGTACTGTAGCGACCTGCACTGCGGAGCCGCTGGCCACACTGCTGACTGTCACGATCGCTGTGAGATTTCCGACGGCTGTAGGTTTGGTGGTCAGAGTTACGGTCAGCGATGTTGCCGTTGCTGCTGCCACTGTCCCGACTGCTCCATTGTTGAATAAGACTGTATTCAAATTAGCTGTGGCACTGAAACCAGCTCCAGCGATGACGATTGTCGCTGCATTGATTGGCAAACCTGTGGTGTTGCTCGTCACAACAGGAATGACGGTCGCTACCTGGACGGCCGTTCCGCTTGCAATCGTGTTCGTCGTCACGATCGCGGTGATGCTTCCGAGTACGTTTGGACGAGTTGAGAGCGTCACGGTCAGAGTTGTCCCTGTCGCTGTGGTGACGGTTCCCACGGCTCCATTGCTGAGCACTACGGTGTTCCGATTTGCGACCGGGTCAAAACCGAAGCCGCTAATTGTCATCGTTGTCGCTGTAATGCCCAGCCCAGTCGTGCTGCTGGTGACAACCGGAACGACATTGGCGACCTTGATTGCTGCACCGCTTGACAGACTGTTTGTTGTAACAACAGCCGTCAGGTTGCCGCTGGCGATGGGTTTCGTGCTTAGTGTTACAGTCAGAGAAGTTGCTGTCGCAGCAGTTACTGTACCCACTGCTCCACTGTTGAGAACCACTGTGTTATTGGCTGGAGTTGGTGAGAATCCGAAACCGGTAATCGTCAGTGTGGCCGCGTTTGCCAGGAGATTACCGTTGGTCGCGGTGACGACAGGTGTGACCGTTGCCACCTGCACTGCCGTACTAATGCTGATGCTGTTTGTCGTCACGACTGCAGTCAGGCTTCCCGCTGTTGTTGGCTTTGTTGACAGAGTGACAGTCAGAGAAGACGTTGTCGCAGCGGTCACTGTACCGACCGCTCCGTTGTTGAAAGTGACAGAGTTTCGGTTAGCGACGGGATCAAAACCCAGACCGTTGATTGTCAGAGTGGTTGCCGTAGCCGCCAGATTTGATGTACTGCTGGTTACCACGGGTACAACGGTTGCGACCTGAACTGCTGTGCCGCTGGCAATGTCGTTTGTGACAACGATGGCCGTCAAGCTGCCGGCGGTTTTGGGGTTGATCGAGAATGTCACAACAAGCGACGTCTTTGTGGCAGTTGTCACTGTGCCAATCGCATTGTTGTTGAAGGCCACAAGATTTTGTGCGGCCGTTGGATTAAAGCCGAATCCATTAATCGTGACCGTCGTCGCACTGGCCGACTGGTTCACAGTGCTGCTGGTTACGACCGGACGGGAATTCGCCACCTGCACTGCGGATCCGCTGCTGATCCCGTTTGTAGTGACAATAGCAGTCAAGCTTCCGGAGCCGGGACTGAAAGAAAACGTGACAGTAATTGAAGTTGTGGATGCGGCTGTGACTGTTCCCACCGCTCCATTGTTCAGGACAACAGAGTTGTTTCCGGCGACTGCGTCAAAACCAAAGCCATTGATAACCATAGTAGCGGCATTCACCGCAACGTGCGCCGTGTTGGTCGTTACAACAGGGGTCACGGTGGCGACATTGACGGCCGCCCCACTACTGATACTGTTTGTCGTGACAACGGCAGTCAAATCACCCGCAGTCGCGGGCCGAGTAGAAAAGGTGATAGTGAGCGCCGTCTCGGTCGCTGACGTAACCGTTCCTACAGCACCATTGTTAAAGACAACGGTGTTGTTCGCGGCGGTTGTGTCGAAGCCAAATCCGTTGATTGTCATAGAAGTCTGTTCGGCGGCCAGACTGGTTGCAGAACTGCTTACCACGGGGACAGACGTCGCAACCTGAGTGGACGAACCGCTGGTCAGAGAGTTTGTGGTCACGACTGCACTCACGGAACCAGCTGCCGTCGGCCGCGTCGTCAGATTCACGGTCAGTGACTTGGTTGTTGCTGCCGTGACTGTGCCG
>CAIJTV010001263.1:0-1508 GCA_903823635.1 uncultured Planctomycetaceae bacterium | reverse complement strand
GGCAGACCACACTCCTGCAGACTCATTCCACAATGCCGTCGCCACATCGCGCGGTACACCGCTTCAAGGTCGCGACTGAAACGTGTCCCATCGCAAAACGCGGCGTGCAGTCGACTTCGCAATGTTGATCGCATTTCATTGAGTCGATCTCGGTCGCCGACGAGCGATGTCACGATGTCGAGATACTCATGGGCGTTGGCTGCAATCAGCTCATTCAAGCCGCAAAAATGAAGGCAGGAGGCTGATGCACGCGATCCGGCATACGGGTCGGCAATCGTCGGCATGGGCACACCCATCGACATCGATTCATAAATCGTTGTGCCGCTTGGCCACGGAAAAACATCGAGGAGAATGTCCACGCTGGAGTAGACCTCCAGATGATTCAACGGAACATCTCCCTGCAGGTCCACTCGCCCGACATCAATTCCGGCCGCAGAGAGCTGTTCTAATAGTCGACGTCGCAGCCGTTCGCTCGTTCCAATCACATCGCGAATGACTCGTAAGCGAGCCTGAGGAACACGACTCAGAACCTGAGCCCACAGGCTTAGGCATTCATGCGACAGTTTTTCCAGTCGATGAGTTGACCCGAATGTGATGTAACCATTTCGCGTTGCAGGAGACGGCATCTCGATCGGTGTGCCCTGCAAAGCCTGAAAGCAACAGGCCCCGTGAGGCATTGCCACGAGTTGTTCCGAGAAGAACTTCGCGGTCTGGGAGCTTTCGCGAATCGCATCGACAAGCAGATAGTCGATGCGACTCATCCCGGTTGTGTTTGGATACCCGAGGAACGAAACCTGGATTGGCGAAGGCTTGTGAGCAAATGCAGGCAGTCGATTGCCGTTCGTATGCCCGGCCAGATCAACCAGAATGTCGATTCTGTCTACCTGAATGCGTTCGGCTAACTGGGTATCAGAAAGTTCGCTCGTGCGGCACCAGCCGTGCGAAGACTTCTGAACACGCTCTGTTAATCCATCGCAGCCCGAGAATTCCGAGTAACAATGCACTTCCACGTTGCCGTGATCATGAGCCTCAAAGAAGGGCAGAAAGAATCGCATGGTCGCGTGGCTGCGAAAGTCCGGCGACACGTAACCAATTCTCAGACGCTTGTCAGGATCTGTTCCGGACGCATGAACGTACGGAACAATGCTTTCTTCAAGGCTGCGTCCGGAGTTGACGTGCATTTCGAAAACGTCTTCACGACTCATCCCCGGCGTGAGGCTGGAACAGTAGAGCAGATTGCTCATCATTCGACGTCGCAACTGCACCGAGCCTGCTCGAGCGCCCGTCTGTGATTCAAGATCCGCCAGCAGATTGGCCAGTCGAACGGCTTCCAGAGCTTCATTCCACTGACCGAAGACCGGCAGACATTGGCTGAGCCCACTCAGCCCGGCAATCGAACGAGGATTCAACTCCAGGGCACGCTGATAATCCTGCAGCGACTGATCGGGCTGGTGCAGCTCCAGGAACAGATTGCCTCGATTTACAAAGGCTTCAGGACGATTGGGAGC
>CAIJTV010001262.1:0-3124 GCA_903823635.1 uncultured Planctomycetaceae bacterium | reverse complement strand
GAGCTTCTCAGATCAAAGCCAGAGCCATTTCTGGGCGGTGTCGACAACATCTCCGAAGCACCAGTAGAACAGAGTGCTCTGACCACAATAAATCTTCACGGTCACTTCCGCGCCAATACGCTTTTCAGGAAGCGTCTGGCCTTCGTTGGCGACGGCATTCATTTCGAACACAGTCCCAAGTTCAGTATCCGTCGTAGACCGCGTGGCCACTTTTGTCAGGTGACATTCAAACTTCGCGTCCGGCTGAGTGGCCATCGTGAATCGTCCGGGAAGTTCAGTCGATTTGTTCGTTGCCGTCGCTTCTCGCTGAGCACGCAGAATGTGGCCCATGCGTTTCTCCTGCAACAGAAGCTCCATCTGCCAGGCTCCGTTGTCATTCATGATGTCAAACAGATGATCTCCCTGTCGCACCGGGCGATCTTCCAATAACTGTCGAAGTTGGAAGTTCGGAATGCGACCATCAGCCTGAGCGTAGATCGTTAGCTTCTCCTTCTTTCGATTCTCCAGATTCAGCACCTGCTGTCTGGCGATCTCCAGATCTCCCTCGATCCCTCGCTGCTCGACTCGCATGCGTTCAATGTTGGCCAGACTCTGAGATTTCTCTTCGTCCGACATCTTGGGGATATTCAGCTCCGACTGCACGATCTCGGCACGCTTGCCAATAACCAACTGTTCATACTTCCGAACAGACGCTTTGGCTTCTTCGATCTGCCCTTCAAGTTCGTCATTTTCCAACACAACCAGAATCTGCCCCTTTTGGACCTCTTCATCGCCGTTGACCTTCAGTCCATCACGAGTAATCACGCCATCCCAGGTAGCGAAGACCGCGTGCTGCTCAATCGGCATCAGCTTGCCTTCAGCGGTCACCGGATAATCCAGCTTGATCAGTGAAAGTGCCGCAGCCACAACCGCGATGACGGCCAGCACGGCCGTGGTGATCATGAGCTTTCGCCCCTTGAACCACTCCAGCGCGGTGCCCATCAGTTTCCAGATGCTCAGGCCGAAAATTCGCCCGTGCTGGCGAGCATTCCACAGGGCGGCACCGACGTGATCGGCGATCAATTCTGCACGCTGTTCCAATTGCGGCAGCGGCTCCGATTCCGCAATCTGTTCGATCACGATACAGCCCATGGCCTTGATGCGCTTCTTTTTGCGATCGCGGTCGGCTTCCTCGCCCTGCTTTCGAACCATGTCTTCGGTTTCGAAAGTCGGCACCATCATCACCATACGCGAGCCGCTTTCCTGAACGAAAGCCGCCAACGGTTCTTCAATCTGCGGCGCGAGACCGTCTACCTTGCCGGTGTAAGTCAGCGTTTCGCCCATGTCGATGACACGCGACGCCAACTTGTTCATGGCGGCAATCAGATTCGCGCGAGGATTCACGCTGCTCTGACCGCTGACCGCGCGAACTCGCACGCTGCGACCTTTGCGAGTCACAACGCTGACACGGTCGGCACCCAGCAGCGATCGAGCATCACTGGCTGCGGCATCAGCGACCTCCTGCTCAACCAGCGATCGCTGAATTCGTAGTGAGAATTGCTCAAAGTCGGTCCAGAACTGATTCTTCAGATCGGCCTGATCACCAAGATTGCGACGTTTGCCTTCGATAAATCGCGACCCATAGCCGCACATCTGTTCCAGGAACTGCATGTAGCCCGATTGAGCTTTGATCGGAACGTCCGGTCGCTGGAATAACTCGACAACGCCGACACATTTCTTTTCTTTGTGCAGAGCAGACAGCACCAGAACATGCTCGGTCGGAAGCTGTGCTTCGCCACCGTGAGTCAACGTGCGAGCTTCACCTGTCTGCAGAACATCGACGATCAGCTTTTCGTTCATCGCCAGCGCGCCGGGACGCTCGCGAAGTCCGGTTTGTTCCAAATTCACCTGCGCCGTAAGGCCCAGACGATTCGATTCATCGACCAGCCAAACAGCTCCCGCGCGAGCACCGATCGCGGTCACAACGCGGACCAGAAACTCCTGAAAGAACAACGGAGGAGCAAGATCCTGACCGGACATCTGCTCAATCTCGCGAGCAAGCTGCATCACCCGCTCACGGACTTTTTTCAGATTTTCGTCGGTAGGAACGGGCTCAGTCATAAGATTTCCGATGCACTCAGGGGTGCCAAATTCGTCAGGATTCTGATTCGGGCGTGGGTATTAGATCACGTCGCCTGCCCGCGCAGAGTGAACAATGTACGTAAATCCAGGGACATTTCAGCGCTGTGGTGACGCAAAAACGTGGTTAGTCCAACACGGTTTGCCCGAATCGCCGAAGCTGCGGAATTGTTTACGTATCCGGAAAGGCGGTCAAGACCGGCCTCGATTCCTCCGTAAACTTGGCGGAGGCAATTTCTCCCAGGGTAACATGCGTGAGATAGGCAAATTTCCGCCCATTATGCCAATCCGGGCTTGAGCATTAAATTGGGCCGCTATCATTGAAGTCTCAAAACGACTGCGGGGCGTTCATGAACAGTTGTCGATTTGGTTTCCCGCCTGTGCTTTGAATCGGTCAATTGCGAATAAAACACGCGGTTTCACAGGGGCGGCCCGCGTCATCTCGCGGCAGCATTTGTTACTTATGGAGCCCGATCATGAGCCAGGACTTCCGAGGTTTTCTGCAGCAGATGCAGGGATGTGCCGTTTCCGTCGTGACCTGGGATCACGCACGACTCCTGGGAACGCTGGCGGCGGTTGCGGACGACTGTATTCGCATGACGGGCGTCGTTTTGCAGGATTCTCACGAAGCCGGCGGCTGGTCGGACCGGCTGTTGATTGAAGACATGCTGGAGGATCGCGGCAATCAATGGCCCGAAATCATTATTCAACGAAGTCTGATCAGTACCGTGACCATGGTCAGCGATATGATCCGTCCAGGCCCGGTCGCATCACTCGGTCGTACAGATTCATCGGATGGATTCGAGAATTCTGAGGGAGCCCAGAGTCAGGAGCTGGACACCATCGTTCAGCATGCCTCCAGCCACTACGAGACTGTCCGCGTGGAACTCGGCTCAGCCGTGTTGGACGCTCTCCAAATGGCGAACGAGCGACTTCTGAACTTTCGAATCACGGATCGCATCACCGCGACGCGAGTCGATCTTGAGAAGACGCTTGGCTTCCAACT
>CAIJTV010001261.1:0-3086 GCA_903823635.1 uncultured Planctomycetaceae bacterium | reverse complement strand
TCCAGTTTTCGCCGCAGGCTGGCCACAAAGACTCGCAGATAATGGTTCTCCTGAGAATCCTGCGGTCCCCAGACTTCTCTCAGCAAAAACCGATGAGTCAGCACCTTGCCCGCCTGCTTCAGCATAGTGACCAACAGCTTGTACTCGATCGGCGTAAGATGAATGATCTCGTCTCGACGTTTGACAACTCTGGCCGCAAGATCAACTCGCAGCTCTCCGATCGTGATCGCCGTCTCCTCCGGGCCGGTTCGGTGAGCATGTCGCAGAGCCGTTCGCATGCGAGCCATCAATTCCCCGGTCCCAAACGGCTTCGTGACATAGTCGTCAGCCCCATGATCCAGAGCTTTAATTTTCTGAGGTTCCTGATCACGAGCAGACAGCACAATGATCGGCGCGGTGCACCATTCACGAAGCCGCAGAAGCACGTCCTGACCGTCCATGTCGGGCAGACCAAGATCCAGAATGATCAGATCGGGCGGCTGGGCAGTCGCCATCTGCAGGCCCAGAGCTCCCGTGGGAGCCTCCGAGACGCGATAACCTTCACTGCCCAACGATGCACGCAGGAACCTGCGAATCGGGAGTTCGTCTTCGATGATCAGAATGTGGTGGTCGCCAAGTCCCATGAAATCATTCTACATCGACTTGTCGATCTTTTGAGGGAAATGACCTGGATGGCGTGTGACTTTGTCTTTTAAAGCTAACGGCGCAAGCCGTCCGGTGTGATTGTTCGCCGTAAACTCTGCCGGACGGCATGCATGACTACGTCTTAACGCGTAGGCTCGTTGAGTTCTGTTTAATCACGTTCGATCCGCCACATCAAGCGGTACCTGCGGTGAATCTTTCCGGATCGGCAGTCGCAGCACAAACTCAGCTCCTGCACTCGGTCGATTGAGTGCGTTGATTTCACCGCCGTGGTTACTGGCGATCGCACGACAGATTGCCAGGCCCAGTCCGCTGCCGCGTCCCCCATCGGCTGACGGCGTGGCTCGGAAGAATTTATCGAAGATGCGATTCTCCGCACCTTTGGGAAATCCAGGCCCATTGTCTGCGACCGAGATTCGCACGAAGCGACCATCGATCGCCGCACTGACGGAGACTCTGGTGCCGACTGGTGTGTAACGAGCCGCGTTCTCGAGAAGATTCACGAAGACCTGCTCCATCAACAAACCATCCATCCAAAGCAGAGGCAGGTCGGCGGGCAAATCCACTGCAACCTCGTGATCCGCAAGTTCGCGGCGAGTCCTGTGCAGAGCTGAGCCAATGATCTCCTCTAACACATGCCACTGCATATTCGGCGTTGCACCACCGGCATCCAGTTTGGACATCTGTAGAATGTTCTCCAGTAGACGATTCAAACGAGCGGCCTCGTCCGCGACCGTCTCCAGCAACTGCCTTCGAGTCGTCTCATCAAGCCCATGAGCCTCCAACAAACTGCTGCTGGCGCCAGCGATTGACGCGAGTGGAGTCTTCAAATCATGCGAAACGCTACTCAGCAAACTACTCCGCACATGCTCGGCCTCAGCTTCAATGCGAGCATCCGCGGCCTCAATCGCCAATTGATCTCGCTCCAACGCTAAGGCCAGTTGATTCGCACAGGCTTCCAGAAAACGGCGCTGATCAGGAGCCAGCAGTGTTTCGGGCTGAGATACTCGAATCGCAATCGCTCCCAATGTTCGTTGCGAACCAGTCAGAGGAAGAAACAGCGCGGTCGCATTGGGAAGAGTATTCGTTCCGGCGCCGGCGATCTGGGAGTGTTCAGCAACCCACTGAGCTGCGGGAAGGCTGACGGCGTGGCGAGCAATCGCGTTCTCTTGTCCGTAAACGATCTCAAGACTTGTCGATTTCGCATCGGCAGACGATCGTTCCAGATAGATTGCAACCTCACCACTCAAAAGATCCGACATCTTTTCTCCGGCGGCTCCGGCGAGAAACACATTGCCATACAACGAACTGAGTTGCTTGCCAAGTTCATACAACGCCGACGTTCGTCGCTCACGCAGGCGAGTACTCAAGACCTGTGCGCGCAGTCGCGAGGTTAAAGTACTGATCACAAGCCCAATCGCCAGCATCACTCCGAATGTCACAATATACTGCGCATCGGCGACGGCAAACGTGCGATAAGGCGGAACGAAAAAGAAGTCAAACACAAGAACCGCGAGGACACTGGCCAGAATCGCGGGACCTCTTCCAAAACGAAAGGCCGCTAGAGCCACGGCCGCCAAAAACAGCATTACGGTATTGGCTTCGGCATCCGCCAAATGCAATGATCGCAATCCCGACGCGGCAATCCCCGCCAGAAGTATAAGGCCTCCGGAAAAGGCATACGGAATCAGATTCACGGGTGGCGGTGGTGTTTGACGCGAAATCGGAGTTGGCGATTCTTCCGATCCATGAATCACGTAGACATCAATCTCACGGCTCTGTTCCAGCAAGTCATCGACCGCCGATCCCCAAAAGACTCTTCGCCAACGCGGTTGATTCGTTTTGCCAATGAAGATCTTCGTGACGTTTCGAGACCGAGCGAAATCCAGAATTGTTTCGGTGATACTTTGACCAGCGATTGTAACGGTCTCTGCTCCCAGCCGTTCCGCAAGGCGAAAATGATTGGCAATTTGCTGTGCGGCCGGACCTTGAGAAATCTCACCGGTCAAATCCACCGACACCGCCATCCACGGTGCATCCAGCGCTGCAGCCATGCGTTTAGCCGTTCGTATCACGCGAGCTGTTTTTGGACTGGGGCCGATGCAGACAAGCAGTCGTTCGTTGGTGGCCCACGGTTCCGGAGCGGACTTGTCACGTCTTGCGGATTCGACATCGGTGTGAATTCTGCGAGCAGCCTGGCGGAGCGAAAGTTCTCGCAAGGCTGACAGATTCGATTTCTGGAAGAAGCTCAGGATGGCTCGTTGAGCCTGTTCTGGCAGATAAATCTTGCCGGCCTGCAGTCGCTCCAGCAGCTCTTCTGGTGTAATGTCGACGAGTTCAAGATCAACGGCCGAATCGAAGACTCGATCCGGAACTGTTTCGCGAACAGTGATCCCTGTGATCTGACCGATGACATCGTTCAGGCTCTCGATGTGCTGAACGTT
>CAIJTV010001260.1:0-5870 GCA_903823635.1 uncultured Planctomycetaceae bacterium | reverse complement strand
TGAGAACGTGCATTCTGTGGGCACGTTTAACTCATCCATGCTGATGATTCCCCCTAAGGCTGCCGCTTTGGGAGCTGTCGCGGTGATCGTGATGGAGCATCCGGAATCAGTCCCGTGGAAAGATGACGCAAAGTACGTGCGTGACCTTGCCAAGAAGATGAACTCGTCAGTTCTGCAACGCGGTGCGAAAGATCAGAAACGCATCGAGGAGTTGTATGACGCCGTCGATGCCACTCTGAGCCGATCAAAGCCTGCGGGGCTCGAAGAACCGCCGGAATCAGATTCATTTGCCGAAGTGGCCGAAATGCGGCTCCTGATGATGCGAATGGAAGAGGCGGAAAAGCGACTCAAGACCGAAGCCGGTACGGAAGGGGCCTTGGGAGAGAAAAAGGCGATGGTGGCTCACGAAGCTTCTATTATGGCCGTGATGGCAAAAATTGTGTCGATGCCAGCCTACGGATACGGTGATGATGCCAAGTTCACGGGCTATGCAAACGAAGTGCTCAAGGCATCACAGGACATCAAGACCGCCGCGGAGTCAGGAGACTTCGCAGGTTATGAGTCGGCGATGACTCGAGTTTCCACAACCTGCAGTAACTGCCATTCCGACTACAAGAACGATTAATGCTCTGCCAGAGAAGAGCCGGAGCAACCAGATTGCCCGGCTGACTCCCCTCAGGATGCTTCTATATTCTTGCTGCTTCCTCAATCTTGGCCGCGCACCGTTTAAGACCGGATCCGATGTTGTTCGATCAGGTCCCAGTCAACGTCGATCCCGAGCCCCGGTTCAGGATTCAACGAGGTGAAAGCTCCCTCGATCTTCAGGGGATTCCGCACGATCGAAAACTCGTGATAGCTTGGGCCAAGGCAATCGCCGGGGATTTGTTCGATCTGCACGTTGGGTGTTGAGACAACAAACTGCATCATCGCCGCGGCGCCAATGTCCCATTCGAGATTGGATCCGATTGTGCATGGAATCCCTGCATCGGCCGCGATCGACGCAAGCTTTCGCGCCTTCGCGATGCCGCCTTGTTTGCCCGGATACAGCGTCACGGCATCACAGCAGTCGTGCAAAATCAGTTCGCGCAGATGGACTTCATCGAAGCAGCTTTCGTCAGCCAGCACTTTGATGCCAGTGTCCTGTCGCAGCTTTCTGAGCTGCGAATAATCACCACGAGGAAGCGGTTGCTCGACCAGCTCAACATTGCAGTCCGCAATTCTCTTCAGGCAATATCGAGCCTGTTCATCGTTCCATCCGCCGTTAGCATCAATTGTAAGATGGTTATCCGGACCAATGGCTTCTCGCACCGCGTGGACTCGCTGGATATCCAGTTCCGGTCCAGTTCCCACCTTCACCTTGATCGTGGTAAATCCGGCCGCAATTCGCTGTTTGGCTCGTTCAGCAGCCACTTCCGGAGCATACGCTCCCATGGAGAATCGATTGCGAATCGTCAGCGGCCTGACAGCACCACCCAGCAATTCATAAACCGGACGCTGAGCCGCTTTGCCGAGAGCATCCCAGCAAGCCATCTCGATAGCGGACTTGGCAAACCAATTGTCGATTGCCGCCAGATCCATGCGATTGTCAATGGCAGGAAGGTCGTCCAGGTCGAAGCCCTGCAGCAGCGGAGCAAAAAGATTCTGAATGATCGCCTGGACACCCCAGACTGTTTCGCCGCTCCAGCGAGGAGTCGCTGTGGCTTCTCCGGCTGCCACGATTCCTGTGTCCGTTGTCAGTCGCACGACCACAAACTGCGAAACTTCATGACGCCCCAGCGCAGAGATCATCCGACGTTCTGCGGTGAGTGGAATACGAACCGGTATAGCTTCAATAGAGGCGATCTTCATCAGACGGATCCTTCAGGCGAAAAATTACTGTGATTCTTCAATGCAGTACAGATGCTGATACGTGCGAATGAAAATCTGACCGTTGGAATACGCGGGCGTTGCACGAGTCATTTCTCCAAGTTCATTGATTCCAATTACTTGGCACGCTGTGGGATCTGCCTGCAACAAAATCGTCGAACCCTTCATGGTGGTGACCTGAAGATGACCGTCGACCGCCGTCATGGAACTCCAGGACGAGGCACCATCGAGCCTTTCCTTCCAGGTAATTTCTCCGGTTGGAACATGGATGCACCACGCGATTCCCGGTTCGTTCAGAATATAAAGGTGTTCTCCAACCACGACCCCCGAGCCGACTCGTTGAGGATTTCCTTTCTCATGCAGCCAGACACGCCTGGTATCGGTGAGATCTCCAGTGCCTTCCGCACGAACGGCAATGGCCGGGCCGTTGTATCCAGCCATCGACACGACGAGATCACCGGCAATCAGCGGCGATGTGTATAGCAGTTTGCTGAGTCCGCCACAGGACCATCGATCCTCGCCAGTCAACGGCGACACAGCCCACAGACGATCGGGCATGGAGAGCAGCAGAGTTTCAGAATTCCCCTGTGGCATTATCACCGGAGTGCTCCAGGAGCCTCGATACTCTTCGTGTTTCGACGATACCTGTTCCGCAAATGTACGGCGCCAGACTTCGGCCCCATCCTTCAAGCTGAATGCCGCGACGTACGAATTCACGCCGGGACCAAAATTCAGCAGCACCAAATTCTGGTAGATGATGGGACTGGAGCCATAACCCCAGATATGATCGACCTTGCCGGTTTCGACCTTCCACCGTTGCTGACCATTCAGATCAAAGCAATACAAACCGGCCGATCCGAACCAGGCGACGATTCGCTCACCATCGCTCACCGGAGAACTTGCGCAGAGCGGATTAGTCTGATGGGTAATCTCTTTCTCTGCGTATTCCGCCCCCTTCGTCCAGAGCAGCGATCCGTCACTGCGATCGTAACATCGCAGTTCGCGTTGAGCGGATCCGGTGGGAGCGTGAGTGATGAAGACTTTGGAGTCGACAACGATCGGGCTGGAATTACCTTCGCCGTCCAGTTTCACTTTCCAGCGGATGTTCTCGGTCTGCGACCACTTCTGCGGAACACCGGTCTCCTGGGAGATTCCCGTCCCGAGAGGACCTCGCCACTGCAGCCAGTCGTCCGCGGCCGCCTCGGGTGTCGCAGGCATGATCCAGATGCAGAGGGCTAAGGCGATCACGGTTGTCGGGGTCCGCGCCAAGCCTCGTGCAAAAACCAAAGCGTCTCGGAGTCGACTGCATTGCCCATGCTTAGAAGGCCCAGTTTTAGCAGGCCCCAGGGCTGGAATTCGCGAATTCAGCATGCGACATCCTTATATTCGTTCGACAGCAGTTGCGGTACGTGGCAGCCGAGTTGTCGCGGAATCGCGTGCGTCATTCCAGTGAACAAAAAAAGAGGTTGCAATCTTTTCAGATCACAACCTCTTCGAGTTTGAATGCGCAAGACAGGACTTGAACCTGCATGGGTTGCCCCACACGCCCCTCAAGCGTGCGCGTCTGCCAATTTCGCCACTTGCGCGAGACAGTCAAATTACGAACCGTTCAAACCGGGATATGCACAAATGGATGAGGAATCCATCTGCTCCCGGAGGAAAGCTCGTAAGTGCGGCGGAAGGATATCAATCTGATCCGGGAAGATTCAAGCCGACACAACTCCGAAGAACTCTTCCCGGGAAATTCGCTCCCGCCGCCTGCCGGACAATCGACACATTCCTGAAAGTCTGGTTCAGCTCACATCCAGAAATTAAGGTGCATCCAGCGACGAAACCGCCCCCCAAATTGCTATCGAAACAGACAATTGTCGCCAGATTTGCGGTATCTATCTCAATTTGGGTCCAACGCTTTGTTGGTTTCCAGCATGTAGGTTGGACATTCTTGTCCGACTGCGTTTCTGCGTCCGACTGCGTTTCCGCGTTCGGCAGGGTTTCGACGGGCAAGAATGCCCATTCTACCTGAACTGCAAGCGTTGACACCGCAATGGTCAGTGCTCTGGCGTGAATCTATGGGCGATTCGTACCTTGAGCGTGGGCTCCGTTTCCGCACCTGAGGTTTCTCATTTCCACAAAGTATTTTGGTGCTTGAGTTTCCGGCGAAGTTTCGTCACCATGCACGGTAATTGACTCCGGGCAAATGGTAGCTGATCTTTCAATTGTCCGGGAATCCTTAAAATGTCACTCTTTGACATTGGGACCGAGGGCTCTGGCCCTGCAGCAAGTTTCGTAAAGGGCGAAAGAAGAATTCGGAATGGCGAAGGAAGAAGCGATTCAGGTTGAAGGCAACGTTGTCGAGGCTCTTGCGAACACTCAGTTTCGCGTCGAGCTGGAGAACGGCCATCAGGTTATGGCTCACGTTGCCGGTAAAATGCGTAAGCACTTCATCAGGATTGTGCCAGGTGACCGTGTGGTTGTGGAAGTGTCTCCGTACGACCTGAAACGAGGTCGCATTGTTTACCGCGAACGCTGATTGATTTCGCGAGTGGTTTTGTGTTTCTGCCCTTGAGGCATGTCGGCCTGACGTGAATTTGACATGACCAGCACCGCCTCATCGCTTCCGTTCGTCCAGGTTTTCACCGATGGCGCCTGTCGAGGTAATCCGGGGCCCGGTGGCTGGGGTGTCATTCTGCGACATCCCGCCTCATCGACGGAGAAGGAATTCAGCGGCGGTCATCCAATGACCACGAACAATCAAATGGAACTTCAGGCTGTCATTGAAGGCCTGAAATTGTTGACTCGCAAATCGCGTGTGGAAGTCGTGACCGACAGCACCTACGTTGCCAAAGGTTCCAAAGAATGGTTACCGGGCTGGAAACGTAACGGGTGGAAACGAAAAGACGGCAACAAGCTGGTTCCCATCAAGAACGAGTCGCATTGGATCGCGTTGGATGCTCTGTTGACGAAGCATCAGGTCACATTCAAGCTTGTTCCGGGCCATGCAGGTCATGCGGAAAATGAACGCTGCGATGTTCTCGCCGTAGCCGCCGCCGAGCAGGCTCGGTATAGCAGCACGTGATAAAGCGTAGTTGGTTCGACGCCATCAGCGGCACGCCGCGAGCGGGAGTGTTGATCTGATTGTTTAAAAGCAAGCCGCAGGCGACGTTGGCCAAGTTCGCCAACGTCTGCGGCTCGCCGTTAAACGAAAACGCCCGAAATACCACTAAATCAATGCCGCGCTGCCCCGCTCAGGAAATCGTTAGCTACGCCAGGGTCTGCCGAGCTTGCCGCAGCAGGCTGGCGGTTTCTTCGATGCTGATGCAGCCGTCCGTGATGCTCACGCCGTACTTCAGCTTTGAGAGATCTTCTGTCAGAGCCTGTGCGCCTTCGACGAGATTGCTTTCCAGCATGAGACCGACGATCTCTTCGTTCCCGGCCGCTCGCTGACGAATAACATCCATCCAGACTTCCGGCTGGCGGCGATAATCCTTGCTGGAATTCGCATGGCTGCAGTCAACGACCAGTCTGGGAGGCAACTTGGCATCACGCAACATCCGACTGGCTTCGCTGACATGTTCTGCCTGATAGTTGGGGTTGCGGCCACCACGGAGAATCAAGTGCCCCAGCTCATTTCCACGAGTGCTCATGACGCAGGTCTTGCCGTCATGATCGATGCCCAGAAAATTGTGCTGAGCCCGTGCCGCCTTCATGGCGTTGATCGCCACTTCAAGACTGCCTTCCGTGCTGTTCTTGAATCCGACCGGCATCGAAAGTCCACTGGCCATCTGGCGATGAGTCGGTGATTCAGTCGTGCGAGCACCGATCGAGGCCAGGGTAATCAGGTCCGCGATGTATTGAGGAGTAATCGGTTCCAGCATTTCTGTGGCCGCTGGCAAACCGACCGTGTTGATATCCAGCAGAATCTGGCGAGCTTTCCGCAATCCCGTGGCGATGTCGAATGTGTCGTTCAGGTGAGGGTCGTTGATCAAGCCTTTCCAGCCGACGGT